>NZ_JBBMEI010000025.1:0-50424 GCF_040096655.1 Blautia intestinihominis
TCTCGGCAATGGCTGTGGATGCGGTAACAATGACAACTGCTGGATCATCGTGGTTCTGCTTCTTCTTTGCGGCAACAACGGCTTTGGCTGCGGTAACGGCTGCGGAGGATGTGGATGCTGATCCCGCCCCTTTCAACAAACTACAGTCTGCAGACAAAAAGCAGAGGATCATTTCCTCTGCCTTTGTCTGTTTCTTTCTGCCCGTCGCTCTTTTTCTCTCTGCATATTTTCCCTTCTATGCTTAAGACATTCCAGGTCCAGTTCATAAAAAGCATTTCCGTCCAGCACAAGCTTTTCTTTTTTGTTTTCCATGGTTGCTGCCTTTCTGATCTTTCTTACTATTTATCTTATGTCAAATCATCCTCCCACGTCATAATCTAAAAGCAAAAAGCATATCTTCGTAATAAAAAAAGGAGCTTTGCCTTATGGAAGAGGAAATTATCGCTCAGACAAAATTCGACCAGCTCATTTCCGACGACCAGTCGCAGATGCTGAAAGCTTTTATTCCTTATCTTTCCCCGAGAGGCCAGCAGCTTCTCTCCGTGTTCACCAAAACCAGAGAACTCTCAAACACCTTGGCATTATTCCGCGGCAGACAGCCTGATATGCAGATCTGCAGTTCTTCTGTTTCCAGTCCTTCCGAACTTCTGGATGATCTTCGGAAATTCAGCTATGGCAGGAGCCGCAGGCAGCTTGACCAGATCAGCAACTTTCTTGTCATGATGCAGCTGATACAGGTTATGAGCCACTCTGACCAGGAAGAAGGTGATCCAAATGACCCAGGAATGGCAGAATGACCCCAAACTCCAAAATATCGATCCGTCAAAACTTGCCCTCCTACAGAACCTCGCAGACCAGAGCGGAGGCAGATCCCCGTCTGATATGCTTCCATTTCTGATGAGTGCCGCTGCACAGGGGCGGCAGAACGGACTTCAGTTCTCGTCTGATGAGATCGGAGCAATCCTGAATGTCCTCAAAGCCGGAAAATCGCCAAAAGAGGCGGCAAAGCTTGATCAGATCGTCAGCCTGATGCGGATGATCCGATAGGCAGCAGACACACCACTGACATCTTCTCAATAAATCAGACAAAAAAATCCCCCACTGTCCAGCTCAACAGCGGGGGATTTCTCATATGGATCTTAATTATTTTCCTTATCAGCGCGTTCCATCATGCAGTCGCGTAAGAATGCCAGTCCGTGTGCAACGGTCTGTTCTCTCACTCTTGCACGGTTGCCCTGGAAATGGAATTCTCTTACCTGCGTGCAGCCCTTATAGGAGCATCCCATAAAGACGGTTCCGACCGGTTTTTCTTTTGTTCCACCGCCCGGGCCTGCGATCCCTGTCACGGAAAGGCAGATATCTGTCTTGGAGGCTTTGCGGCCTCCCTTTGCCATTTCTGCTGCACATTCCTCGGATACAGCTCCGTGTTTCTTAAGTGTGGACTTACTGACATCGAGGCATCTTCTCTTGGCTTTGTTGCTGTAAGTAACCATGCCCTGCAAAAATACCTCAGAAGCACCTGACACATTGACGATCCTTGCGGCGATCGCACCGCCTGTACAGGATTCTGCCAGAGAAAGTGTCATTTCCTGTTCTTTCAGCATATCTACCACAGCTTCCTCCAGAGACTTGGATTCTTCTGTCGCAAAAATGTTTCTTCCGAATCTTGCCTTAAGTTCTTTGACAACAGGTTTGATGAGTTTCTTACATTCCTTCTCATTCTTGCCCTTGGCGGTAATGCGAAGATGTACCTCACCGGTCTTGGCATATGGTGCGATCGTCGGATTGGTCTGGCTTTCGATCAGATCCTCAATCTCCTCTGCAACCTGACTCTCACCGATCGAGCAGATCTTCACCATCTGGGAATAAATGATCTCCGGCTGTTTCTTGCGAAGATATGGAAAAACGGACTCCTCAAACATCGGTCTCATCTCACCTGGAGGTCCTGGAAGAAGGATGGCTGTCTTGCCTTTTTTCTCAAGGACCAGTCCCGGTGCGGTGCCATTGTGGTTATCGAGAACGATCGCTCCCTTCGGGACCATTGCCTGCTTGTAGTTGTTGGCTGTGATCTTGCGCTGAGGGTTGTTTTTCTTATACTGCTCGAGGTATGCTTCCATCAGTTTCCTGCTGTGGCGATCCTCCACCAGTTTCATTCCCATGACTTCAGCGGTAACTTCCTTCGTCAGATCATCCTCGGTAGGTCCAAGTCCACCTGTGAGGATCACTATATCAGAACGGTCCAGTGCCGTCTGAATGGTCTCGCGCATACGTGTCTCATTGTCTCCCACAACTGTCTGATAATAGACAGAAAGCCCAAGCTCTGCACATTTTTCGGAAAGATATGCGCTGTTGGTATTCACAATATTTCCAAGAAGTATTTCTGTTCCTACAGAAATCAGCTCTGTTATCATTTGATATCTGCCTCCTGATTATAAAAACGGATTACTCCTGCATGGACAGAACGGAACGGTTCTGCCAGATATAAGTGATCAGTGAAATGATGGTCAGTGCAAGAGAGATCCAGATAAAAATCTGCTCCAGGATCACAAATGCAGCAATGTTATCAAAATGCAGGATCAGCAAAATGATCATGACCATCTGTGATGCTGTCTTGAATTTGCCCCAGTAATTCGCTGCGATGACAATGCCATTCTCTGCAGCGATCAGACGAAATCCACTGATAATAAATTCTCTTCCTATAATAATGATAACAAACCAGGCCGGAAGTCTGCCAAGTTCGATCATACAGATCATTGCAGAACACACAAGAAGTTTGTCCGCAAGAGGATCCATAAATTTACCAAAATTTGTTACTAAATTATTTTTACGGGCCAGGTATCCGTCAAACCAGTCTGTGATGCTGGCTGCTGCAAAGATAACGAGAGCGATATAGCGATTTGCCTCTCCGCCCCATCCTGTCAGCAGAAATACAACAAGAAACGGAACCATGATCATTCTGGCCACTGTCAGTTTATTCGGTGTATTCATCAGCTAATTCTCCTATTAAATCGTATTCCAGCGCACCTGTCACACGGACACGTGCAAAGTCACCTGTCACAAGAAGTTCCCCTGTCTGAACAAAGATATATCCGTCAACCTTCGGCGCATCTGCATAAGTTCTCGCAATATAGGCGCTCTCGCCGGATACTTTACCCTCGATCATAACAACAAGTTCCTGTCCGATCCGCTCATCACCCTTCTCCAGAGAAATCTCCTGCTGGAGAGACATGAGTTCATCTCTTCTCTCTTCCTTAACTTCCTCCGGAACCTGTCCTTCCATGGTTTCTGCCGGTGTTCCTTCCTCCGGTGAGTAAGTGAACACGCCGAGACGGTCGAATTCCATCTCATCCACGAATTCCATCAGTTCTTCATGATCTTCCTGGGTCTCACCCGGGAAGCCAGTGATCAGAGAAGTACGGAGCACAATGTCCGGGATCTCACGGCGAAGTTTCGCGATAATGTCTTCGAGCTGCTTCCTTGTCGTGCGGCGGCCCATTCTCTTAAGGATACGGTCGCTTGCATGCTGGATCGGAAGGTCAAGATAATTGCAGATCTTCTTTTCTTCTTTCATGACCTGGACCAGCTCATCGTAGATCTCCTCCGGATAACAGTAGAGAACACGGATCCAGCGGATTCCTTTGATCTGACAGAGCTTCTTAAGCAGGATGTGGAGTGTTTTTTTGCCGTAGAGATCTGTACCGTAAACGGTGGTCTCCTGAGCTACAAGGATCAGCTCCTTGACTCCCTGAGATGCCATGTATTCTGCCTGTGCAAGAAGTCGTTCTTCCGGAACACTTCTGAATCTGCCACGAAGGGACGGGATGATGCAGTAGGTGCAGTGCTTGTCACAGCCCTCTGCGATCTTGAGATAACCAAAGTGGCCGCCCGTTGTCAGCACACGTCTGCCGGAGTCCTCCGGAAGTTCATTGATATCGCGGAACTCCTGGAAAACATTTCCTGCCTGTGCTTCGTTTAATGCCTTTACAATGTCGCCGTAAGATGTGGTTCCGAGAACGGCATCCACCTCCGGGATCTCCTGTGTGATTTCTTCTTTGTAGCGCTGTGCCATGCAGCCAGTTACAATCAGTGCTTTGCAATTGCCTGTTTTTTTATATTCTGCCATCTCAAGGATCGTATTGACACTCTCCTCCTTGGCATCATGGATAAAACAGCAGGTATTGATCACGATCGCATCTGCTTCCTCCTCGGAATCCACGATCTCATGCCCGCTTCCGGTAAGAAGTCCGAGCATTTCCTCTGAATCCGCAAGGTTCTTGTCACAGCCCAGTGATATAAATAAAATTTTCATATAATCTCCTGATACACATAATCAGAAGACAAGCTGTCTTCTGATCATGGTAGTTTACTGGTTATTTTCTTCGGTTGTTTCTTCTGCAGCAGTCTCTGCTGTCTCCTCTACAGCTTCTTCGGAAGCAGCCGGTGTGGTTTCCTCTGCTTCTTCCTCAGAGGTTGCTACGATCTTAACTTTGCCTTTGTATAACTCGTCGATCGCGATCGCAAGCGGTTTCTTGCCTGCCGCACCATCAACAAGCGGTTCTGCTCCTGCGATCAGCTGTCTTGCTCTCTTGCTGGTTGCAAGTACCAGAGAATAACGGCTGTTGAGCATCATTGTGTTGTCGTCTTCCTCTGCGTTGTTGTTGATTGCCTGAATCAGTTCTGTATATGACGGATGTATCATATTAAAATTCTCCTTTCATGTTTCAGTTTATATTATAAGGGTGACCTTACTTACTTAATTAAAAAATTCCCGGGATTCCTTCTGGATCGTTCGGATAAATTCCTCGTTACGACTTGCGCGGCGGCGCTCACTCAGGATGATCTCATGAAGTTCATCCACGCAGTCCTCCACAACGTCATTCACAAGAAGATAATCATAAGACTCGATTCCCTCTGCTTCCTCAGAAGCTCTCTTAAGACGTGATTCGATAACTTCCTGTGTCTCGGTTCCTCTTCCTACCAGACGGTCTTTCAGCTCCTGGATCGTCGGCGGTGTCACGAAGATAAGGACTGTATCCGGGATCTTCTCCTTGATCTTCATTGCCCCCTGGATCTCAATCTCCAGGATCACATTCTTGCCCTTGGAAAGCATCTCCTCTACGTAAGAGCGCGGAGTTCCGTAATAGTTCTCTACATACTGCGCATACTCCAGAAGCTCATCAGCCTCGATCATCGCCTCTACTTCTTCTTTTGTCCTGAAAAAATAATCCCTGCCGTCCACTTCACCTTCACGCGGTTTCCTGGTAGTAACAGAGATAGAAAGTGCACAGTCGTCATACTTCTCAAGAA
This sequence comes from Blautia intestinihominis, assembly GCF_040096655.1. NCBI lineage: Bacteria > Bacillati > Bacillota > Clostridia > Lachnospirales > Lachnospiraceae > Blautia > Blautia intestinihominis. Next base: position 5,308 of record NZ_JBBMEI010000025.1, read on the forward strand.
GACGCTTCATCACTGTGCCCTTGCCGGCTCCGGAAAATCCGGACACTACTGTCAAAACTCCCTTACTCATGTTCTTCTTCCCTCTCCTCATAATCATATGCCTCTGCAAATCTCCTGGCTATCGTCTCCGGCTGGAGTGCTGACAGAACAATATAATCGTCGGATGTGACGATCACTGCCTTCGTCTTGCGCCCCTGTGTCGCATCGATCAGCGAACGTGTGCCCTTGATGCTCTGTATCATTCGCTTTACCGGTGCGGCATCCGGACTGACCACTGCCACGATCTTGCGGGAATTTACCACATTACCAAATCCTATATTAATTAACTTAGCCACAAAAACTCAGCTGCCTCCATTACTCAATATTCTGAATCTGCTCACGGATCTTCTCGATCTCTGTCTTGAGTCCGATCGCGATATCGGAAACTTCAAGATCACTGGATTTCGACAGGATCGTATTCGCCTCACGGTTCATCTCCTGCGCCATGAAGTCCATCTTGCGTCCCACGCCTTCCTGTTCATTCAGGATCTTCTTCATTCCAAGGATATGGCTGTGCAGGCGGACGGTCTCCTCATCATTGCAGATCTTGTCAGAAAAAAGGACCACCTCTGCCGCGATACGGTTATCGTCGATCTGGCTGTCCTCCAGAAGATCATGAACCTTCTGCTCCAGCTTCTCACGGTACGCACGGACTACTTCCGGTGAACGGGTCTCTACTTTGCAGACCATTTCATCCAGACCATCCAGCTTCGCAAGAAGATCTTCTTTCAGATGTGCACCCTCTCTGGCACGTGTCTCCACAAATTTCTCGCAGGCTTCGCGAAGCGGCTCCTCCAGAGATTTCCAGAGTTCCTCCTCATCTACGGACTGTTCTTCCATCGTCAGAACTTCCGGATAACGGGAAAGTGTTGACACCCGGATATCATTCTCAAGCCCGAACTCCTCTGACATCTGTTTCAGATAGCCGAGATAAGCGGCTGCCAGATCATGATTATATTTAAGGGCAACATTGCCTCCTGTATAATCCTCATAGGTAATAAAAACATCTACCTTGCCACGCTGCATATACTGCTTCATCAGGTTACGTACCTGTCCCTCCAGCATATTGAATTTACGCGGCATCTTGATGTTCAGATCCAGATATCTGTGATTGACAGATTTCAGTTCTACTGTGATCTTCTGCTGCTTTGTTACTTTTTCTGCATGGCCAAAGCCTGTCATACTTTTTATCATAGGTTTTCTCACTTTGCAAGTCTTTTCTACATACAGATTTATTATAGTGCATTCTAAAATTCTAGTCAATTCGTTTTTTTTATAAATATTTTATCAACTACCGGCAGGTGCGTTGACATTTCCATCTTTAAAAGGTTACAATATGGCTATATCGTACTTAATTCACGGAGGAGATAAATACAAAAATGAATGAAAAAATCAAACACTTTTCGCTGCTGACAGGAAGCACCCTGATCATGGCAGTCGGTACTTATTTTTTCAAATTTACAAACAACTTTACCTTTGGCGGCATCACAGGTCTGGCGGTCCTTGTCGCTGATAAGACAAACATTTCCGCCAGTGACTTTTCTTTCATTGTAAACATGCTGCTTCTTGCACTCGGTTTCGTCGTGCTTGGACGTAAATTCGCTGCCAAGACAGCCTACTGCAGTATCCTGCTTTCCGTAGCACTGTCTTTCCTCTCACGTGTATGTCCGATGGAGCATCCGCTGACTGACCAGACGATGCTGGAACTTTGTTTTGCCATCGCACTTCCTGCACTTGGTTCTGCGATCCTTTTTAACATCGGTTCTTCCAGCGGCGGTACGGATATCATTGCGATGATCCTCAAGAAATACAGCAGTTTTGATATCGGCAAGGCACTTCTCGTGACAGATATCATGATCACGGTTGCAGGCTGCTTCGTGTTCAACATTGAGACAGGTCTTTATTCTTTCCTTGGTCTTGCGGTCCGTTCTTTCATGATCGACAACTTCATCGAGAGTTTCAACCTTTCCAAGTATTTCAATGTCGTCTGTGACAACCCGGATGATATCTGTGACTTCCTTGTTCACGATCTCAACCGAAGCGCAACTGTGGTCCACGCACAGGGTGCTTTTTCCGGAAAAGACAAATACATCGTCTTAACCGCACTTAACCGTCCTCAGGCAGTCCGTCTGAGAAACTACATAAAAGAAAATCAGCCAACCGCCTTTATTCTGATCTCCAACACCAGTGAGATCATCGGTAAGGGATTCCATAATGTCTGATTTAACTAAAGGAGATTTTTATTATGGCTTTTGATGGAATTACCATTGCCGCAATGGTTCAGGAATTACACCGTAATCTCGATGGAGGGCGTTTCAACAAGATCGCCCAGCCTGAATCAGATGCTCTTATGATCACAGGAAAGGGAGCAAACGGACAGTGCAGGCTTCTGATCTCTGCCAGTGCCTCTCTTCCTCTGATCTATTTCACTGACAAAAACAAACCAAGTCCGCTCACCGCGCCGAACTTCTGTATGCTTCTCCGTAAGCATATCGGCAGTGCCCGTATCAGCAGCATCCGCCAGCCCGGCATGGAACGTGTTGTAGAATTTGAGCTGGAACACCGCAATGAGATGGGCGATCCCTGTAAGAAGTTCCTGATCGTAGAACTGATGGGCAAGCACAGCAACATCATCTTCTGCGACGAAAACCGCATGATCCTCGACAGTATCAAGCACGTTTCTTCTCATATGAGTTCTGTCCGTGAGGTTCTTCCTGGAAGAGATTATTTTCTTCCGCACACACAGGAGAAATCTGACCCGCTGACGATCACAGAGACAGAATTCATCGAAACGATCTGCCATAAACCATGCAACATATCCAAGGCACTCTACACCTCTCTCACCGGCTTAAGCCCGCTGATCGCAGAGGAGATCTGCTACCGTGCCTCCATCGACGGAAGCGATGCCGCACAGTCTCTGAACGAGACTGCTGCCACACATCTCTACCACACTTTCCGCCGGCTGATGGATCAGGTCGTAGAAGGAGATTTCACACCGAACATCATCTACCGTGACAACGAGCCGGTAGAATACGCTGTACTTCCTCTGACACAGTACGGAAGCGAATACCACAGTGAAACTTTCCCGACCGTTTCTTCCATGCTGGAAACCTATTACGCATCCCGCGATACCCTGAACCGTATCCGTCAGAAATCTTCTGATCTTCGAAGGATCGTACAAACTGCCCTGGAGCGTAACCGCAAGAAATACGCCCTTCAGCAGAAACAGATGAAAGACACTGCCAAGAAGGACAAATACAAAGTCTACGGCGAACTCATCAATACCTACGGCTATGGCCTGGAAGAGGGATGTAAATCCTTCAAGGCACTGAATTATTACACCAATGAGGAGATCACGATCCCTCTTGACCCGACCCTGACTCCTCAGGAAAATGCAAAGAAATATTTCGACCGCTACGGCAAACTCAAACGTACTGAGGAAGCTCTTACCGAACAGCTTGCCGATACAGAATCCGAGATCGAGCATCTGGAATCCATCTCCAACGCCCTTGATATCGCCCTCGCAGAGAGTGACTTGAGCCAGATCAAGGAAGAGCTGACCGAATATGGCTACATCAAAAAACATTATTCCGGCAAAAAAGGTGCAAAGGCGCAGACCAAGTCCAAACCATTCCACTATGTTTCCAGTGACGGATTTGATATCTTCGTCGGCAAAAATAACTTCCAGAATGATGAGCTGACTTTCAAACAGGCAACCGGAAACGACTGGTGGTTCCACGCCAAAAAGATGGCAGGCTCCCATGTCGTTGTCAAAACTCCGGACGGAGAACTTCCGGACCGCACTTTTGAGGAGGCAGGCCGCCTCGCAGCCTATTACTCCAAAGGCCGCACTGCCCCAAAAGTCGAGATCGACTACATTCAGAAAAAACATGTCAAAAAACCGGGCGGTGCCAAACCGGGATTTGTCGTTTACTACACGAACTACTCCCTGATGGCAGAGCCGGATATCACAGGAATCCAGGAAGTTCCTTCCGGGAAATAACCAGAAAAAAGGCTGCAACTCAGATCATTTCTCTGAGTTACAGCCTTTTTCGCTGCATGGCGTGTCTCCTGAACAGTTATAGTATCTCACAATGTGGAAAATATAATATCAGTCTGAAAATGTCTTTTTCCTGACTGACAGTGCATTTGCCTCCCATTTTTGTCATCATGTTTTTGATACTCTGGATTCCCACACCTGTACTTTCCTGAGGATCTCCTGTGCAGGAGATCCTGTTTTCAAAATAAAATCCTCTCATGCCATTACGTCTGGCTGTTCCTATTGTAACTGGTGCTTTTTTATCTGCATATTTCTGAATATTGGAAGTGATGTTATCCAGGATGCGGGAAACATAGTCCGTTGATACCTGCATTCTGGAATCTGACCATTCTACCTGAAAATCCACCTGGAACCCCTGATGTTCTAGATAACTGATCGTCTCCGAAAACAGATCATAAAACAGAATTTTTTCGCTTTCAGGCTCTTCCATGGAGATTTCCTGATCACTGCTTACCAGTGAATACTCAAACAGATTGTCTGTGAGCTGTTTCATCCGTCTTGTTTTGCGGTGGATTTTTTTTATATACTCGCAAAACTGTTCCTCGTCTTTATAGGTTCCCTTTTCAAGAAGTTCTGTATACAGCATGATCGAAGTCAGAGGAGTCCGCAGATCATGGGACATCTGTGTGACTATTTTCTGATTTTCCTTCACGATCTCTGCTTCCTGCTGCACCTGTTTCTTAAAAGATTTCCTCATGCATTCCAGCCCCTGTGCAAGAGCTGTAAGTTCATCTTTCCCGGAAACAGTAACAGAATAGTCAAGGTCGCCCCCTTCAAGGATCTCAATTTCCCTGCTCAGTTTCCAAATGTAATTCATCTTTTTTCGAATCCCCATCAGGACGAGAATAACAAATACTACCGCTGAAAGAGCCAGTGCTGCAAATATCATATAATTGTACAGCTGGTAATCATAGACTCCTGAGAGGGAAATTTCTGCCTCCCCATCTGAAAACTGTACAGAATAAAACGCATTCCATCCGTAATAGTTCTTGGGGATTTTTTCATTGCGAATATTCAGCTCTTCCGGATAATCGGAATCATAAACCAAGATATCATCCTTAAACACCAGCATGGAACTCAGCACTTTCTCTTTATCCATCCATTTTGACAGTACCAGAACGTCAGACGTACTTAATTTTTCCTGTGAAACATACTCCTGCAGTCTCGAAACATACAGTTCATCTTTTCGCTCGGAATAATCAGAATTGACATAGTACTCATAAACCATTTCTTCGCCAATCCAGTCTGCCCCATAAAACACGCCTACTGCAGCCAGCATGGAAAACAGTAGCAGGATCAGAAGCTGAAAATAGAGAGAATTTCTTCTAGGAATACCTTGCGTCAAATTTATACCCCTTTCCCCATATGGTCGTTATATATCTGGGATTCTGAGGATTCTTTTCGATCTTTACCCGGAGTTTCCGGATATGGACCATCACAGTACCGTTGCAGGAATAAAAATATGGTTCGTTCCAGACACTTTCATAAATGTTCTGTGCAGAAAATATTTTACGCGGATGTTCCATCAGAAGAAGCAGGATCCGGTACTCAAGTTCCGAAAACTCTTTCTCCTTTCCATCCACAAATACTTCATTATAATTGCGGTTGATCCGTATATTGCCGATCTTTATGTAATTATCCTCCTGACCCTCTGATGTTTCATTTTTGCCCATATAAACTTTATATCTCCGAAGGAGTGCCTTGACTCTCCCCAGAAGTTCTGCATAGGAGAACGGCTTGGTAAGATAGTCATCTCCTCCGGCCATCAGTCCGATCAGCTTGTCAGATTCCTGTACTTTAGCCGTCAGGAATAACACCGGGACATTCGATATCTTTCTTATTTCCTCGCAGGTACGAAGTCCGGAGATTCCCGGCATCATAATATCCAGAATGACAAGATCTGTGTCATCCCGAAGATTCTCAAGCCCCTCTCTGCCATCCTCTGCCTCATCTACCATATAATCTTCACTTTCCAGAAGGATCCGGACACCCTCTCGGATATCTGCGTCATCCTCAACGATCAATATTCTCTCTTTACTCAATGTTCAGCTCCCCGCCTTTACTTTCTTTTTTGCCTGTTTTTCTGCATTTTGCGCCGCCTCCCGGTACTGTATCAGAGATTCATTCCAGGATCTGTATGTACTTTCACTTTTTCTGCTCTTTAGATGATACTCTTTTTTCAGGTATCTGCCAAGATAATCTGATACTTTTACAGCCCCAAGTATGTTCAGATGATCACCTTTATCAAGGCTGTCCTCCGACCAGTTTATACCCAGTTCTTTAATTTTCAGGTTCAGATCCAGATATTTAAGTCCGTTTTCTCTCGCATATGCTTCCATGGTATTATGTTTCCGGAAAGAGTAGTTCTTCGGAGACGGCGCACTGTACAGAAAGAGCTGGATATTATTTTTTCTGCACAGGCTGACGATCTGATCCATCATAAATCTTGTAATGCGGGACATCCGTTCCGTTTTGGCGGTTTTTTTCATATAAGATCCACCTGTATAGGCTTCCACAACATCTCTGAGAACAAATCCTTTATAAAACGTCTGACTCCTTTTGTCTTCTCCTGTCACCCATGCTTTCCAGGAATTATGAAGACGGAATACAGGGAAATAATAAAGCATCGTCTGTACCAGAGTCTCTTTGATACCACGCACTGCGCTCTGCGGTCGGAATATCATATTTGTCTCGATCGCGACAACTTTGGGTTTCTGGGTTTTGAGTGCTTTTTTGAGCATGTAGTAGCTCTCCTGTATTTTCTGACCGGTCTGCCCGCCTACATAGGAAGGAATGCCTTCCTTGTCCCAGATTTCCATTGGAGAAACGGTTGTATAGCTCTCACTGTCTCCGATCACAAGAACATCGATCGTGTCTGCCGGTTCATTTTCCAGCTCAACCATACTCTTGTTTCTGTTCTGTACCAGATCTGTATTTGTCCGTGCCAGAGCAGACATCACCGCAGAAGCTGCCATCAGAAGGCACAAAAGAATCGCACAGAAAGCCACCGGCCTTACTATTTTTTTCCTAAAATCCTGCATAGATCAAATCTACCTGCTGATAACCGGTGCCATATGCTCCAAACAGAATTACTGCAAAAATAAGTACATAGTACAAAAGCCACCGTGACGGAACTTTCATCTGCTGCAGTTTTGACCAGTTCAGCATTTCCCTTTCTTTCAGAATATCATAAACAGTGACCACAAGGATGCCCACGACAGTAATTCCAAGGTCAGGTACAGACAGACCTAAGCGAAGCAGACTTCCATCCCAGAGTCTGTGCAATTCAAATCCATGAAAAATACTTCCAAACATATGCAGACCCGCTCTCAGTCCATTTGCCCGGAAAAACATCTCTCCTGTAAAAATGATCACCCAGGTTTTTAATATCTGCGGAACTCTCCAGTACAGTGCCTTTTCGTTCAGGTTAAACTTCTTAAGGATTCCTTCCCTGACAGGTGCCACCGCTTCTCCTGCAAGCAGGATCACAAAATAATACATTCCATAAAAAATATAATTCCACTGTGCTCCATGCCACAGACCGTTACTGAGCCAGACCGGAAACAGCGTCAGGGCAAAAATGCCCATCTTTGTAAGATATTTTCCTGCATGTTCTCTTCCAAAATGATTCCATTTTTTTACGATCCCGGAGACAGAAACCGGATAAAACACATAGGCTTTGAGCCATGCGCCCAGAGTAATGTGCCATCTTCTCCAGAATTCCGAAGCATTTCCAGAAAAAAATGGCTGACGGAAGTTTTCGGGCAAAGCCACACCAAACAGATTTCCGCTTCCGATCACAATATCCATGCAGCCGGAAAACTCCATATAAAGCTGCAGCGTATAGGAAACTGCCCCGACCAGGATCATCACGCCATGGTAATTCTGATAATGTTCAAAGATCATCTGTACGATCATATAGAGTCTGTCTGCAACTACGATCTTCTTGAACATTCCCCATACAATACGTATGGCTCCCTGTGCAAGATTTTCCATGCGTACTGGTGCACATTCCCAGAGTGCATCAGCAGTCTCATTCCACGTACCGATCGGTCCCTCCATGATCTGCGGAAAAAATCCAAGAAACAATGCTATTTTTGCCCAGTTTTTCTCCGCATGGATCCTGCCCCAGTACACATCTGCCATGTATCCGACAGCTTCCAGTGTGTAAAAAGAGATTCCAATCGGAACCAGCAGTGTCTGCGGCTGAAGGAAGACTGATCTTCCTGACATTTCAAGGATATGATTTATATTTGTCACAAAGAAATTACAATATTTCAGATATCCAAGGATCCCCAGAAGGAGCAGGATCCCTGCGATCAGCGTTCTTTTTTCTCTGGACTTATACTGCTTCTTTATGAAAGTACGGGGCTCTCTGGCTCCCTGTTCTTTTGCCTTCTTTTTTCCCTCAGCTTTCAGATGATCCATATGACGTCCGATTCCATAGATCAATGTCGTTACTCCGATCAGGTAAACGACAAGCCAGCGGCTGAAAGACCAGAAAAAGACGTATCCTGCCAGTATCAGGACCGCACGCCGGATTTTCCTGGGAGTCAATGCATAAACAAGTACAACAAAAGGAAGAAAGCAGAACAGGTAGATTCCCTGATGATATGCCATATTAGTTATCCTCCATATTTAAAATCGCAAAAGTTCAGTATGTCATGTTTCTAACTTTCACCTGCCCTTACGTGTCATATTTTTACACAGTCTCTTTAACATTTCCTGAATCATTTCTTAAAGTTTCTTAATTTTCCATCTTTCCCCATAAAAAAATATCCTGCACAGACCACACTGCTCAATAAAACAGAGGATCTGTCAGGATATCTTTTATTATTACTTCGTTATTTGATTATAGTTTATTCTCAGTGGATTCCAAGGATGTCCTTAACTGCTGCCGGCATATCCGGTGCATCTACAACTCTGTCATGAAGGACAGGTGCTGTACGGATCTCCTCTACTGCTCTCGGGATCTTGACACCGGAGATCTTGGTCAGCTCATCTGCCAGTGCGAAGTCATCCAGTCCCTCTCCCTTGTTGGAGATTGCAGCCATAACACTTCTTGTGAATTTGTACGGGCTTGCTGTGGATGCGATCACAGTCGGAAGAGTGTCATCTGTGTCTTTGACATATTTCTTGTAAACGCCTGCTGCAACTGCTGTATGCGGATCGATCACATAGTCTGCCTTCTCAAATGTCTCATGGATCGCTTCTTTGGTCTCTGCTTCGCTGCAGTAGTTTCCGTAGAAGTCAGCAAGTCCTGCTTTCATTTCGTCTGTGATCGTGTATTCCCCACCCTGACTTAATGCCTGCATCAGTTCTGCACATTTCTCTGCATTCTCTCCTGTGAGACGGTAGATCAGACGCTCCAGGTTACTGGAGATCAGGATATCCATGGATGGAGAAGTTGTAAGGATAAAATCTCTCTTTCTGTCGTAAGTTCCTGTACGGAAGAAATCAAACAGGACTTTGTTTTCATTGGAAGCACAGATCAGTTTGTGGATCGGAAGTCCCATCTGTTTTGCATAGAATGCAGCAAGGATGTTTCCGAAGTTTCCGGTAGGAACAACAACATTGATCTCATCTCCTGCCTTGATGGCACCTTTCTTGACCAGTTTCGCATAAGCATATACATAATATACGATCTGCGGTACCAGACGGCCGATGTTGATGGAGTTTGCGGAGGAGAACTGGAAGCCTGCCTCATTAAGCTCTGCGGCAAGTTCCTTATCGTTGAACATCTTCTTGACTGCGGTCTGTGCGTCGTCGAAGTTTCCTGTGATACCTACAACGGCTGTGTTGGCACCTTTCTGAGTTACCATCTGCTTCTCCTGGATCGGGCTTACACCGTGCTTCGGATAGAATACGATAATCCTTGTTCCCGGAACATCTGCAAAACCAGCCAGTGCAGCCTTACCGGTATCTCCGGAAGTTGCAGTCAGGATCACGATGTCGTTCTTGACCTGGTTCTTTCTCGCTGCTGTTGTCATAAGATGTGGAAGAATGGACAGTGCCATATCCTTGAAAGCGATGGTAGAACCGTGGAACAGTTCCAGATAGTAAGCTCCATCTGCCTCATGAAGCGGTGCGATCTCTGTGGTGTCGAATTTCTCATCGTATGCATTTACAATACAGTTCTTCAGCTCTTCTTCTGTAAAATCTGTAAGAAAACGGCTCATAACTTCATAGGCTGTTTCCTGATATGTCATCTGAGCAAGTTTCTCTACAGGAACATCCAGTTTCGGAATAGAAGTAGGTACGAACAAACCTCCGTCTTCGGAAAGTCCTTTCAAAATAGCCATAGACGCTGTTACTGTCTCGCCTTTGCCTCTGGTGCTCTTATATAATACCTGCATGTATCCTTCCTGCCTTTCTTTGGTTCTTTTTTGATTTTTGTCATAGTATACCACGGTAACGTGTAAAATTCCATAGTAAAATTCAAAAAGCTCCGAAAGATTCTCATTCTCTCGGAGCTGTATACGTTGTCCCTGTATTCTAGTGTGCTGCAAGCACCTCATCCGGATATGTATAAAATTCATGTACACCGTGCTTGAACAGCTTCTTGAGGTTCTTGTCAAACCAGGAGATATTGTCCCTGGCCGCGGCTGATTTCTGGATAAAGAACAGCGCACCCTGGGAATAATCCGTTCCCTCAAGGACCTGTCTGACGGCATCCTTCGTCTCCTGTGAAACAGTGACTTCTGAAATCCGTCCGTCCTCGACCGGCGAAAACTGAGCTACGCCATTATCATACTCCCAGATGACATCTGTGACATTATCTGGAAATTCACTGTATTTCACACGATTCATGATCACATTGGCAACCATGATCCTGCCCTTGATATCCTCTGTTCCTGCTTCTGCCTCCACGATCTGCAGAAGGTTCTGATAATCCTCATCGGACATCATCTTCGCAGAAGATACGACCTTGGAATCAAAATCGTCGATGGTCGTTGCCATGGATTCACTGACATTCATCTCAACTGCCTGGCTGGTGATCTTCTGTACGCGCTGGCCTACGATCACGTCCTCGCAGGAAGTTCCGATACGGTTGATCGTCATTCCCGCAGAAGGAGTCCCACTCACGCCGGAAGCCACACCTGCGATCCCTGATGGCAGATCATAATTCGCACCTTCATAAATACTGCTTCCTGTGCTGTCTGCTGCCGCATAGACTCTGTTCTGCTTATTAAGGCTGTCCGCGATCTTAAGACCGCCGGATACGGTCAGTACGGTAGCGGCACATACGCTCAGTGAAACAAAGGCTCTCAATGAGGCTGGCAGTCTCTTCCTGTTGTTCGTCTTATTCTTACCCTTAACGGGCTCCGGGTTCTGATTCTCTGATAATTCTGATTTCTTCATACTCTTATAATCCTTGCAATTTCATTATGTCTTCTTTTCTGAAATTATTTTTTCTGTAATATTTTCGTAATTTATAAGAAAATTATATTTAATAATCGTGCTCCTGTCAAGTATTTTTTCTTGATAGGGCTTTGGAAGACTTGGTTGTTATGGATCGATCTGCAGATATCATTATTATAAGAGTATTCTCTGCGAGGGTCAACAATTTTCGTTCGACACGATTTTTATCGCTGTTTAACCTGAATAGCGAAGTGCGTCGATCGGCTTTTTCTGGCTGCTTTGTTGGCCGGGTACAGGCCGAAGATGATACCGATCAGACCTGTAAATGCTACGGAGACCCATACCACACGCATATCCATCGTAAACTGCATGGACGGGGTAAAAATCCCCACAAGCTTCAGGATCACCCACGAAAGTCCGATTCCGGCGAAGCAGCCCATGATACTGACGATCAGCGCTTCCAGAAGAAACTGCATCATGATCGTTCTCTTGCAGGCCCCGATCGCTTTTCGGATTCCGATCTCCCTGGTACGCTCTGTCACGGAGACCAGCATAATGTTCATGATCCCGATGCCGCCGACCAGAAGGGAGATTGCTGCAATACCACCGATCATCAGTGCCATCGTGCTGTTGACACTTTCCATCGTATCCATGATCTCCGACTGATCTGAGATAGAAAAAGCATCCTCATCGTATTCAAACCGCTCCATAAGGAGCTTTGTCAGGGCATTTTCGGCTTCATCCAGAGTCTCCTCGCTGGTCGCAGAAGCACAGAACTGTGTCACATTCAGGATATTATCTGCAAGGCGTGTCATGGTAGAAAACGGAATGTATCCTTCAAGGACCACGGAACTGCCGGAATCCTCGTCGTCAGAACTGCTGCTCATCATATTTGTTCCCTTTGTAAGTGAAGAGGAACTGTCCTCCGTCAGCACTCCGATAACCAGGAAGCTTTTGCCGTTGAGAGAAATCTTTTCGCCTTCGACATCTGCCCTTCCCAGAAGCTCTACCGCTGTATCGTAAGTGAGGACCACGACATTGGTGTTGTTTTCCACATCAGCGTTTTTGATAAAACGTCCGTATTGTATCTCCATCTGCTGGATGTCCAGATAGCTGCCCGTTGTTCCGATCAGGGTCATGGATTCGCTTGTGTAGCCGCTTTTTGCTGTCACGCTGGTTCTTGCCATCGGTGCAGCCGCATCCACTTCATCCGGCTCGGCAAAACCGGAAATCTCACTTAATTTGAGTGGATTTTCCTTGTCATCGCTGATCGTAACGGTCAGGTAGCTGGAGCCCATCCCGGAAATCTCATCGGTAACAGAGGTTGTCGCGCCGTCCGCAATGGACACCAGGATCACCAGTGCAACCACACCGATCATGATCCCAAGCATTGTCAGGAAAGTACGGAGCTTATTTGTGGAAACTGCATACCATGCCATCTTGAAAGACTGCAGAAGTCTCATTTTCCGTCACCTACTTTCCCGGTCCGCCCTGACCGCCTCCGCCGCCAGGACCTCCACTCATATCACCACCGCCGTTTCCGTCCATCTGCGGCATACCGCCGCCATCCATGCCGCCCCCGCTCATATCCGGCATCTGCATGTCTGGCATATCTGTACTGCTGCCGGAAGAGCTGCTCTCTGAACGGAGATAATACACCGTCGTACCCTCTTCCAGTCCGTCTGTGATCTCCACGGTACTTCCATCAGAAAGCCCCGTCGTCACTTCTGTCTCGCCGAAAAGATTTCCATCGTCATCTTTTTCGGTATATACAAAGGTGCGGTCCCCTTTTTCCTGCAGTGCATTCATTGGAAGGGTAAGGACATCTTCACGGTCTTCGATCGTGATCGTCGCGGAAGCGTTCATGCCCTGTTTCATTTTGTCATCTTTTGGAATTGTGATCGTGATCGTATATTTGGCAACTCCGCCGCTGACGCTTGCCGTGTTTCCGATCTTTGTCACTTCGCCTTCAAATTCCTGATCCTCGATCGCGTCAAAAGTCACGACTGCTTTCTGACCGTGTTCTACAGAGTTGATATCGAGTTCATCCACACTTACAGAAAGAAGTCTGTTCTCGTCCGGTGAGATCGTAAAAGCTGTGACATCGGTGCTGTACTGACTGGCGGAATCTACAGCGTCCTCCGTGCTGTCTTCTTTGGATGTGGAAGTGCTGTCTGCTGTGCCTGCAGTTCCACTGGCACTTGCACCTGTGCTTCCGGTGCTTTGCCCCGCCTTTGCACTCTGGCTGTTACCGTTTCCTGCTGCGGCTGAATTTTGTGTAGTGCTGCTGTTTTCGTTATTCTGTGTGCTGCCTGTTGTATCCTGCTGTTCATTTGACTGCTGTTCATTCGATGAACTCTGTGATGTACTTCCATCTGTTACAGTCGAATCTGATTCCTGTCCGGAATTACCATTATCGCCGATCTGGTCACCTGAATTATTGTTTTCCGCTGCTGTTTCCGGAAATACCATCTGAAATTCCAGTGTTTTTCCATTATCAGAGATCTGCACACCGGATACTGTTCCTGTCTCAATCCCCTGAATGCTTGCCATGGTAAAGCAATAGCCCTCTGCTGCCGAAAGAACGACCAATGCCTTATATCCTGTCCCTGCTGCAAAGACACTGTCAGCCGGGTTCCAGGTGATCACTCCCGAATAGATACCGCCTGAAGCAGAAATGTCTGTCACTGGTGTCTGACCGGTCACCGGCGCCGGAATCACTGCAAGAGAGCCTGTCGAGTTTCCACTTCCCACTATGGAAAAAGCAATCTGCTGATCCTGTACGGTATCCTGCGTGTCATCGGAATTATTTTCTGTTTCCTCCACAATGACCGGTGTTGTCCCGTCATCAAAAGAGAGCTGTGTAAAGGTAAGATCCGAAAGATCCTGCCCTGTATATGCCATCTGTGATGCATTTCCCGCACCGCTGGTGGTACTGCTCTGCGCAGAAGATTCTGAGGAAGTCGTTCCGCTTGCTGCCACATTTACGTCCTGTACGATTCCATCCTGCTCTGCAATGATCTGCGGCGATCTGGCAAGCTGTGCAAGTTTCTGTAGTGTTTCTGTCCTTGCTTTACGGACAAGCAGCAGTTTTTCATATTCCGCACTGCTCTCCGTCCCTTCCAGGACCAGAAGCTCATCATCTGCACTGACGGATGCATTTTCGGTCACAGATACCGAAGATACGGTTCCTCCTGCCGCTGTGACTTCAAATGCCTGATGAATATAAAGTGTACCACTTCCAAGCACATTTCCGTTACTGTCAGATACACTCACCTCATCACCCAGAGTCGTCCCATTATCTGTGACGGTAATGATCGTACTGCCACTTTCCTGTGTATCTACAGTTCCTGTAACTACGGTTCCGTCGGATAAAGTTACCGAAACGCTGTCTCCTGCCGCTACAGAATCTGTTTTTTCGATAGATACTGCCATATATCCGTCCAGTGACAGCTCTATCAATGCGCCTTTTTCTGTTATGATATCTGCAACATCCGATCCTTCTTCAACATAGATCGCCTTCACTCTGCCTGACACCGAGCTTACAACTGCATTTGCATCCTCGTCTTCCTGGCAGGTGCGGATTTTCTCATCCAGCTCCTCCAGTTCGCTCTGGATCTCATCTATTGCAGTCTGTACGGATGCGCTGTCAACGTTTGCCAGAACCGTTCCCGCCGAAACGTAGTCTCCGCTTTCAACCAGAACGTCTCCAATCGTCAATCCTGATGGGATCGACACCGCCTCTGCATCATCCAGCTCCAGATTTCCGGTTCCTGTGATCGTATTTGAGATATTTCCTTTTTTTACTTCTGCTGTCTGTACCTTGCTGACTTCTGTGGCTGCTGCCACCGGCCGTCTCACTTTCCTGTAGACTACCGCTCCTGACGTTCCTGCCACTGCTACGACAACGATCAGACTTATTATTTTTTTCTTTTTGGATTTTTTCACTTTTCTTCCCTTATGAAACATCTTTACCCTCCAAGCCGTCCGTGTGATCGGATCTCCTGTTCTCTGTCTCTGGGATATACTTTAGCAAAAAGGTGTGTTCACTTATTGTGCGATCTGTGAAAGCCCGGTGAATTAAACTTAAATGAACCTTAAAATTCATTTTTTCTATCTGATTTATTTAATTTATACAAATAATTTTCAATTTATTTTTAGTGTATTGTAGATATTTTCTAACTATTATGTTATAATATTTACAAAAAAGAAAGTCCATCGAAAGGAGGATTCACTATGAGTAAACGTATTATCACAATCAATCGAATGTATGGAAGCGGTGGACATGCGATCGGCAAGGCTCTCGCAGAAGAACTTGAAATCGGTTTTTATGATAAAGAACTGATCGAGATCGCAGCCAGGGACAAGAATATTCCTTTCGGCGATCTTGCTGATGTGGATGAGAAACGGCCAGGGGCATGGAGTTTTCCTGTAAATCATGAGATTCAGATAAGCCAGGATTACCGGGCAATTCCGATGAATGATGTTCTGTTTGAACTCCAGCGCGATATCATCCTTTCCCTTTCGGACAAGGAAGACTGCGTGATCGTAGGAAGATGTGCCAACCATATCCTCCAGGATCGTACTTTAAGCGTATTCATCTACGCACCGTTTGAGACCCGTGTCAAAAATGTCATGGAGCGCCTCGACCGTGAAGAAAAGAGTGCCCGCAAACTGGTCAAGAGAATGGACAAAGAACGTAGATCCTATTACGAATTCTTTACCGATGAGAAATGGCTGGATATGGGACAGTATGATCTGTGTATCGACAGCAGTAAATTTACTACGGAAGAGATCGTGAAGATCCTTAAAGAAGCTTATGAAAGATAGTTAGATTGTCAAACGCGTCATTGGTGTTTTCCTGATATGTAATGTAATAATGTGGGGGAATGTAGCTGCATTCCCCCATAGATTTTATTTTGAGATATATTCTTTTAGAAATTCATAGATCTGGTTTTCGGTCGGCGGGCAGCCTTCTGCATGATGTTTGAAGTTTCTGGTGCAGTGTCCGACTCCGAGTTCTCCGCTCTTGCCTCTGTATCCCTGTCCGATGCAGATTTTTTCATGCAGTTTTTCAAGAAGCCCTTCCTGTTTGAGCATATCCAGTGCCGGGATGAGGTATCCGTAGCAGGCACTACAGGAATCTACTTCCTCGACAGCATCAGCTACTTCTACAACTTTGCGGCGTTCCGGGATGTTCTGCTGAACATTTTCACCCAGTACGTGGATGTCCGCTTTGGAAATGTCGGAACAGCCAACGCCAAGTTCTCCGGCAAGTTTTACATAGGGAACGTCAGAAACCTTGTAGTGGAGCTGCTGACAGACATAGGCATCTACGAGTACCGGATCCATTGCTGTCCAGATGCGGTTCATCACAACCGGATTTCCACCATCCTCAAAATCCAGGTCGCCGCAGATATTGTCGACTACGATAAAATCCTGATGGATGCCTGTATTTAAGTGCGCGATTGGTTTGTGCAGCCCCATGGAATGGAAATGACGTTTTTCTGTGTTCGGGATCAGTCCCTTCATATTCTTGAGGGCACAGGTAATCTTGGTCTGGCAGTGTCCTTTCATGACCGGTACATTGATCAGGAAATCGACATCCTTTACGCTGTTGCAGATCTTGAGTTCCAGACCGCTACAGTCTTTTGTAAAACTCTTGTCTTTCTGGGTGTCGTGGAATTCCACGTCATAGTCATCGCAGATCTGCTGATAACCGCATACTTCAAATACATCCGAAGTACGGTCCCCCACCCAGGATCCCTCAAGGATCATCATCCTGCGGAAACCGTGTTCCTTGAGGTATTCAAGGATTCCAGCGATGATCTCTGTATGCGTCGTTGCACCATTGGACGGGTCAGATGCCGAAACCATGTTCGGCTTGATACCAACCATCTTGTCCTTATCACCGATCAGCTCCGCAAGATTGCTCTCCTCCAGAAGTTCTTTGGTGATTTTCTTGTATTCCGTGCCAGTTTTTATGAAAATTTGGTTTTTGTTCATGAATGACCCTCCTGTTTGTGTAGTTCTGTATATTTCTCTTTTTACAGGATAACGCATTTTGGGGAAATGTGCCAGTTAATTATTTTAAGAGGAGGAGTAGTTTTTCTTTTATGTTGCTGCAGTTATTTTTTAATTTCATCATCATCCATTTTAATTTAGTCATTTTGGCCTATTATGACCAAATTAAGTTAGTCTAAAGTAACATGTGTTTTTTCCTTTTCCCTCTTTTTTCAGTTCACCTGCAGCAACCAGTTTTCTTAAAGCTCCCTCAATAGAACTGTCACTGAGTGTAGGACACAATTCACGAATATCCTGTTTATTAAAACGTCCGATCTTATTTTGGCTTGCTCTGCGTACCATCTCAAGTGCAGGAAGTTTCGTTTCAACCAGGCTCATTCTGTCTTCAAAATCCTTATAGGCAGCAAGGATCGTTCCAAGGAGATATTTAATAAATGGCACTACATCTTCTGTTCCTTCGCGCCAGCCTGTCTGCGATGCAGCAAGCGCAGAATAGTACAAATCCTTATTCTTTGCAATCTTCGCTTCCAATGAAACATACTTTCCAACATAAAATCCATTTCTATATAAAAGCAATGTTGTAAGAAGACGGCTCATTCTGCCATTTCCATCATTAAAAGGATGTATACACAAAAAATCATGAATGAAAACAGGAATAGCAATCAATGGTTCCAACTCCATATTTCCTATGACTCGATTATATTCTTCACAAATCCTGTCAAGTGCCTCCGGCGTTTCATATGGTGCAAGTGGTGTAAAAAGGACTTCAACATGACCATCTGGATAAGTCGCACTGATATAATTCTGCACATTCTTTGTCTGTCCTGCGATCGGATTATTCATATGGCTATACAGTATCTTATGAAGCTGCAGAATATAATTTCTTGTGATGGGAATGGCATCAAAACTATCATGTATAATATTCAAGACGTCACGATATCCTGCAATTTCCTGCTCGTCACGATTTTTCGGCGTAGTTTTTTCTTCGACAAGCTGTCGGATTCTCGTACTGGTTGTAACAATTCCCTCAATTGCATTAGATGCCTCCGTACTTTGTATTTTGGCAATCTCCACTAACTTTTCAAGTTCCTCCGGACGCTGCTTCAGATATAATTCCTGTTTTCCAGCTTCTTTATAAATCGCAGCAACCAGCCCCAAGACTTCTGAATCCCATTTTTGCTCCTTGATCGCTGAATAATTAAAGTCTCGCATTCCCTTACCCCTCCTTCCTTTCCCTTAAATAATAGTATAAAATAAGGGAATATTCAATAATTTAAGCGAATATTCCCTTATTATTCTACCCCAATTACGAGAATGATATGCACGAGTAAACTCGCATAGATGATTTCCACTTCCGGACATCTGATTTCCAAATTTCCGGAAGTGCGATCTCATCGCACAAGAATATCCATCCTGCTCCCCTTATCTTCAACTCGTGACAATTTGTCACAGTTTATTACCTTCATTTTATCATTTTTCTTAAAGCATTTTATTTTCTTTGTACGATTCGAATATATATGAAGGATTTTCATAATATACACTGCTGTTATAGTCATCGATCTTAGCGCTGATAAACGAATTGTAAACTTTAATTAATGCATCAATAATACTTATATTTTCGTACTCTGCTACCTGTTTTATAAGACGCTTATATA
The DNA here is from genome assembly GCF_040096655.1 of Blautia intestinihominis. NCBI lineage: Bacteria > Bacillati > Bacillota > Clostridia > Lachnospirales > Lachnospiraceae > Blautia > Blautia intestinihominis. The sequence continues at coordinate 24,448 of NZ_JBBMEI010000025.1, forward strand.
CTTTTCCGATATCCCAATGAGATGGAATGGAATATTTACATTCTCCAACATTGTCAAATGTACCAATACCTATCTGTGCTTCTTCTATAAAGTCACCACTTACTCGATCAATGTTATCACAATGATAAACATCTGCAAGATCATATATCTTTTCCAACCGTTCTTTGCCCAGCTGATTCACGATATATGCACGGATATTCTTAGTCTTTCTTGCAATATAATCAATCAAACTACAGGTAAAAAACAAATCGTTATCCTTCTGTGTTTCTCTTCCGATTCCAATCATTAAAGCACCTCACAATCTCGATATTTTAAGCATTTCAGCGCTGCCTCTGTACAGAATACAATTTGATGTGTCGGATATTTGAATTTAGCAAGAACCCAGAATTGTTCTCGTGTGATCACACCATCTATATAATCTGAAATAAAGTTATAAATCTGATCATCAGCCATAGCACCGATGACAATGTCATAGTCATGTTCCTGTCCACTTCGGCATGAAATAATAAAATCAAGCCACTCTTCTGTCATTTCCTTAAATTCTTTTATCTTCAGATTGGAATTCAAGCGTACATTATAAATCGAAACTACCTTAGTGTCGTAACGTCTCGCCCATCTTTGCGCCTGTTCTTTAATAATGGTACAGTAAAATCCTGTTCCAAAATCTTTTGTGTTGCGTCCTTTTCGTATTTCCGGTTTTTCTACCGGCTGATAGCCACCGTGATATACTGTCATCATTGCCATTCACAAATTACCTCATCAACAATTCAATTTTGTCATCATCCATTTTAATTTAGTTAACATCAAAAAATCATTTCATTTTCCACAGAAACTTTTATTGGAGAATCTAATTGGATAAATTTTATTCTATTAGATCCCGTTTGTTCAATCACAAACTCTTTTCCAAACATATTAAATAAGCTAATCACTAATTGTTCATATGCATATTGATTATGATAATAAATTGTAATTTCAGAGACATATTTACCATAAAAAAACTCTTTTAATATCTCCTTGTCTGTCATACCAAGAGAGTGTCCCATTATAAACACCTTAATCGGGGCATCTTCTACAGATCTACGTATTTGTGGTATCCATGCTTTATAAAATGCACCTGTTCGTTTCTGAATTCTTTGAAAGAATTTTTGAAAATATATATAATCCCAATTTTCAAATGCATCATCTCTTACTCCCAATACCATATCATCTTGTTGAAGAGAGCCATGAACTTGATGATGCTGATTTATGTTTCTATTTCCATATATAATATCATTCAATTCTTCTAAATTTCGACTATTTAAATTAGCAGCATGATTTGCAAAATCTTGTAATGCCCTTTGTGTCAACCTTCCATTTTCACCTAAGCTTACACTGAATGTTTCTCTCTCAACTTCATTTTCTGTTTCTTCTATTTTGATGTTATTCCTATATAACGTCCAAAACTCTGCCCAGTTTTCAACTACAACCAAAAAATCTGTATATCTTGTTGGCAATTTATGATACAAATCAAATCCATTGCCAATTATTAACACATCATTATTCATAATACCTTCCTATCTTTCTACCTTTAAATGACCGAATATTGTATATCATTACTCTCGGCATAGTCAATTACTTCTTTTCTCATCTCCACTGTACACTTTCTACCTATAATTATTCTTGAAATACTCAATTCAAAATCTGTATATGATTTCGCAATTCCTTTATATGCTTTGCGTTCTTTTATATTATATTGAATCTGACCACCATTAAACTCAGCCAAATCATATGGACAATACAGCATCCTTACTTCTTTTTCTTTCGTGGAATCTAATTTTGCAGTTTCATTATACGGATTTTTCACTACCCATGGAATAATCGACAATTCAAAACTCTTTCTTTTCAATGCATTTATAATCATTTTCGTAAAATCAAGTGTATTTTTTTCGCAATACTCTACAGGATATAACTGATCATAATTTCCAACATTATATACTACGCAAATACCATTGCCTTCTGACGCATACGCATCCCACATATACTCTTCATATGTATATGTAAGCGAAAAAACATCATACATTTCTGTAAGATAATTAATGATTAACTCTATATATCCTTTTTTATACCCTGTTTCATTAACAATTTTCTTTATTCTATAATCAATCTGAAATTCTGTCTCATCATTTAAAGTTTTATAAAAAGAAAACCATATTTTTCCTTCTTTTAATGTCTTAAGCTTTGTTTCTGCATTTTTTTGAAATGATATAAATTTATAAACTTCATTATTTTTTATAAGCTTCTTTAAATATGCAATTTTATATGGTGTAGCTAAATCTGGTTTATCCCTTAAATTTCCTAATCGTGTTATGTATTCATCATAAAATCCGATTCCGTACATATAGCCTCTCTTTTCAATACAATTTATAGCTTTTGCCAACACTTTATCTACTATTCATTAATCCTTTATATCCAGATTAATGAATAGTAGAATATTAACAGCATCATCCCAACAACGGAAGAATATTTTCCATCAATTCATTTTTGAATTCCCTTACAACAGACTGCTTAAATTGCAATTTTGTCATAGGATGATCAACGCTTACCTTATACTCGGAGTATTGCGCCTCCTCTTTTAGATTTGTTTCGTTAGCAATAATTCCGTTTTGGAAATGTTGTACATGATACCTCACCTTTTCCGGACTAATAAACCATTTCTCTGCAAAAGCTAATATCTCTTTATTAATTGCTTCATCTCTCATACGGTTAATAATTGCTGAAATATCCTGTCTAAAATATTTACGGCTGTCATTTTCTATTTCCTCAACAATTATACTCAACAGATTTCCCATTTTCTGATTGGACTGTGAAAATTCATTGACCATTTCACGAATTTCTTTTATTTTATCCTGAAAATCTGACTGTTTTTGGTTATTTGTTTCAGGATGTAGGGAATCTACAAATCCCTGTAAAAGTTCAACAAGATATTCAAAATCAATTTTTATTTTGTGGTATGCAATCAAATCATAATCATTCACAATTGGCTCATCACCAGTAGACGGATCTCTTTCCGATCGAAGTTCCTCTACTACATTTCTATACATAGCTGCATAATCTTCATATTCCTCTTCTGAAAACTCATAACTATCCAATATATCTTCAGAATATCTGGAAAATGCTTTTAAATGAGCAAAGTCATGATCCAATGTACGGAATAAATGCACAAAAGATTGTTTTTGTTTTTTGGATAATGAACTAACATCGGAAGGTTTTTCCGCCAAAGCATGAACAGCATTTACAGATATTTTAAAATCCTGACTGACCTTTTCCCAGTCTTCTGAAAGGGCTACATCTGCACCGTCTTTTTCAAGAGAATAGAGTCTCAAAGCATAATCAATTGCAGATTTAAAGTCATTTGGTGACTGAAAAGTCACAATCTGTCCATACTGTTTTGTATCATCCAGAAGTCTGTTGGTTCTTGAGAATGCCTGTATAATATTTTGAGGTTTCATTGGTTGCTTGTCTATAAACAAAACCGATAATTGCGGAGCATCAAACCCTGTCAGCAATCGCTCTACTACAATAACCAAATCAAGCTGCTGACTTCTTTCCAGATATTTTTTCTCTTTTCGTGCCAGTCGATTATTCAAATTTTTATTATAAGTAGCAATCTCTTCAATTTTATAATAAGTTCCAAACATATCTCCATAATCCTTGAGAGATTCCTGCATTTCAATCTGATTAACTTCAGACCCCTCTTTATTTTCAGACAGAGAATATGTAATGGCAAATTTAGGAAAATCCGGCAATGCCTGATGAATTTTATCAGAAATTTTCAATTCATCATTTCCTTCTTTTATGCGTTTCAATAACTTATAGTATTTTTGAGCAATTGGAATAGATTTAACTGTTAAAATTCCCTCAAAAGTTCTACCCTTTCCTTTTTGAAGTCCAAATTTAGAGGCCGAGCGATTAAGAATAATATCCAATACCTGTCTCATATGAGTTTCACTTTCGAATACTGCTGAATCCTCAACGTTTTCTTTTGGTCCGAGATTCTCAACCATAAATCCAAGTACAGCTTCATCATGAATAGCTTCTTTGATTGTGTAACTATGAAGACATTCACCGTATAGCTGTTTCGTAGTCTGTGGAAGATCTCCTTTTTTCTCATAAGGATTTTCATCCGTTATAGGCGTTCCAGTGAAACCATACCATAAAGAACGACTGAAAAACTCTTCGATTTTCCTTTTCGTGCCAGGGGTTACTGCCCTGTGACATTCATCCACAACAAAAGCAATACGAAGATTTCTTATTTTCTGATAAGCCCTATCGCCTTCTTTTAAGCGTCTTTTTATCATGATTTGCAGTTTTTGTATAGTAGTAACAATCATCTGACGATTTCCATCAGTAAGCCGATTTATTAATGCATTAACATTATCGGTATCGTCAACATCGATTGTATCATTATCTGCGTATGACTGAAACGCCATTTTTGTTTGTGTATCTAAGTCTTTTCTATCAATCAGAAAAATCGTCTTTTCTATAGCCGGAATATCCATCAAAAGATTTCGTGTTGCTTTATAAGAAGTCATAGTCTTTCCTGATCCGGTTGTGTGCCAGATATATCCAGATTTTCCTTCTTGTGAAGCAGCACGCATAGCTTCTATGGCATGAATCTGATATGGACGAAGTAGTAACAATCTTCTGACCTCATTATCCAGTACGGTATACTGAGCAACCATCTTGTGAGCCTGAGGTATATGTAGTACAGAATCTGCAAACTCTATATAATTACAAACGGGATTATTCTTTTTATCCAACCAGCCACTAATAAATTTCTTATTTAATTCCGTATCTCTGGCTGCTGAAAAATATTTGGTGTCTACCACATTGCTTACCACAAACATCTGTATATTAGAAAAAATACCGTGGAATTTTCCTTCAGATATATATTTTTTGATTTGACGGTATCCATCCATATAGGAATGATTTTTGTTTTTCAGTTCTATGTGAATCACAGGAATACCATTTATAAGCAGAGTAACATCAAATCTTCGATTACGAATATCCTCATCCTCACCAGTTGCAAAAGCCTGATATTGATTAATTACTTCATATACGCTTGTACCACCACATATATGCTCATTGTTCATTACCAACAAATGCAGCATTTCATTCCCACGTTGTATATGCACATATACTTTTCCGTTTTCACCAACAAGCCACTTTCCTGCTTCATAAAAAGAAGCATGGGAAATGTCATTTTTTATCTTGGCAAATTCTGATTCTGATAATGGAACATCATTTAACTTGGCTTTATTATTCTGCTCTAATATATATTTGAAGTTATTCCAGAGTTGTTCCTCTGTTTTTATATCTGCTCGATAAGTCCATTGTGATTTATCGTGACATAATTTATCAATCAGACTTTTCTCAATAGCGGATTCTAATTCTGCCATAGTTTATCCTTTCTGCGGAAACATATTCTGCAACATGTATTTTTTTAGTTCCTTAAGTTCGGTACATTTACGCTGGTGAAGAGTGATGAGGTGATCCAAAGACTTAAAGTACGTACCGATTTTCTTTTGTTCTTCTAATGATGGTATAAAAAACTCAGTCTTTAAAAAGTTGTCATTATACAATCTTTTTATTGTACTTCCTTCGATACCTTCCCATTTTACGATTCTATATACACATTTCAAAAATAAATTATCGATTCTATCATCGTGTTTAAACCACACAATATTTGAATCCTGAAAATAAGCTTCCTCGCCTTTATATTCAACAGCTCTACCGATTGTTCCAGAAGCAGAAATCAATATATCTCCGACACTTGGATATTGAAATTTTTCTTTGTATTCTTCAAAAAGATCTCTTGAAATAAAAGCATCCGGATTGGCTCCAAAAGTACCTATTTTATAAAATGGAATATCTCCTTCAAAAGAAGTTTGTTCTTTGAAAACTCTTTTACACATTGCAACTGATCCCAAATCCCCGAACTTACATTGTTCCCAATCTTCAGTATATTCTTTAAATCTTATTTCTGGAACTTTCTTTCCATTCTGCGGAAACATTTTTTGGAGCATATATTTTTTCAGAAGCTTAATGTCGTTACACTTTTGCTGGTGAAGAGTGATGAGACAGTCGAGTTCTCTAAAATAGTCACCTATCTTCTGCTGTTCTTTGAGTTTTGGCATGATTAATTCAATATTAAGCATGGATTTTTGAACAAGTTTTTTCCTGCTTGCACCTGCTAACTGAACCCAATTTCGTATATCTTTATGTGCTAAAATACTATATAAAAAATATGCATTTCCTAATGGACGTAATACATGTGCATGGTTATTTACCCAAGTTTTTCCGCATATATACTGGGCAATTTCCTTTGTTCTAAAATCATCAAATGCATCTCCATCTTCCAATAAAAGAACAAGTTCCTCATCAAATAAAAACTTATTTATATACCCTTGTATATTACCAGCCCCATAATATGGAATCTCTCCAGATATTTTTTCTCTTTCTTCAGCATTTATTGGAATTCGTTCAGAATCTAAGCACTGTGCAACGTCCCCCAACTTACGCTGTTCCCAATTATCAGTGAACCCCTTAAATCTTATCTTTGGTGTACTTGACATTTCAGGCCTCCTCTAGAATTCGAATAAATTCAGAGATAGCATCTTTAGCATCTTCAGTACCGCATTCTAAATCCCTGAGCATATTCAGCAGAGAAGCATTTTCTTCTTTAATTGCTTTATCAGTCTCACGAATACGTCGAGTCAGGTCTTTCATATCAATTTCCGGTTCTTCTTCCATGGTATCCACATATCGTGGAATGTTTAAGTTGAAATCATTGGATACTACATCATCATAAGAAGCCAGATATGCTTCCTTTTCCACCGGCTTTCTATTTTTATATAGTTCCAGAACTCGGTCAATATGTTCTTCCTGCATAATATTCTGTTTTTTCTCTTTTACATACAGTTTCGATGCATCAATAAATAGCACATCCCTTCCATCTCTATGCTTCTTCAAAACTACGATACAGGTTGGAATAGAGGTATTATAAAACATATTTGACGGAAGCCCGATTACAGCATAAATAGAACCATTTTCTAACAGTTTCTGTCGGATTGTACCCTCAGATGCTCCCCTGAATAATACTCCATGTGGAAGAACAATCGCCATTGTTCCCGTCTGTTTAAGATGATAGAAACCGTGTAAAAGAAAAGCATAATCAGCTTTTGACTTAGGTGCAAGTTTACCTCCATAATCCATGAACCTTTCATCCTGCTTAAATCCTTCCGCTGCAGACCATTTTGCAGAATATGGCGGATTCATTGTAACTACATCAAATTCTGTTTCTTCATCATGCGGCCAGTCTGCATCTAATGTATCTCCATTTCTTAAATGCTGATGTTCCGGATGCACTCTATGTAAAAACATATTCATTCTCGCTAGATTGTAAGTAGAAGGCATTAATTCCTGACCATAATACTGAATATAATCTGGTTCATTTGAATAATGCTTGCAGCTCAACATTAAAGAACCAGATCCCATACAAGGATCATATACCAGAAGTCCCTTCTTATTTTCCTGACCGATCATTGCTATTCTGCATAAAAGCTGCGCAGGACCATGAGGTGTGTAGAACTCTCCTGCTTTTTTTCCTGTTTCTGATGCAAACTGCCCAATTAAATATTCATAAGCATTTCCCAAGACATCGCCCTCTGCATGAATAAGATCTGCATTAGCCAACACCTTAATTAAGTCGGATATAGTATCGCTCTGTTTCTGATCTCCAGTACCAAGACGTGTAGAATATAAGTCTACATCTGCAAACAATCCATTAAACAACTCATCTGATTCGTGAATACGATTAAATGCTGCCTGCAACTTTTCACGGCTAAAGCGATTCTCTTTTGCAGCATTAAGCATAGTAACATATGTCATATCCGGATCTAAGGTATAATGCAGAGAATTTTTTAATTCATTTAATAATTCTTTTTTTTCGTCACTATGGAAAGCTTCTTCATATGCTGCTTGGGCTTCGTCCAAATCAGCTGGAACTTTGTCATTCAGTAAATCATATGCTGTCGCCAGATAATCATCTGATAAATATTTATAGAATACTAAGCCAAGCAGATATGTTTTATACTCATTTGCATCCATTTTCCCTCTAAGTACATCTGCCCCATCCCATAAAATCTGTAATAAGTCTTTTCCCTCTGTCATTTTAGTCCTCCTCAATTTTCTTTATAACTGTAAATACCATAGATTCCATATTCTCTGCCTGCTGCAACATTAAATCTTTTTGAATAATTGCTTTTTTATAAAGACTCCCAATCAGCCGCTGGCGTTGCATATCCATTAATGGAATTTTCAGTTTCCCTACAATCTGGACATTCAGTTTTTTTACACTAAGTGTATTCCCCTGATGGAAACGATAAATCTGTTCTTCTATTTCTTTTCCTATATTAAATTGGTAACAAAAGTACCATGGATCCAGGATATTAGTATCAAAGAAGCATCTTAAAAAGTTTGAAGTTATACATTTTTCTTTTGTCCCTTTAGATAACGGTGCTGCCTTAGATTTCATAAGATTAATAATGCATTCATCTGGTCTATCCAATGTAGTGATACTATGTAAATCTTTTTCAAAATCATCCGGCGTATAAATATCTGTAATCCGCGGATCTATACGTGTTGTATTTTTTCCCAACGTAAATTGAATGACATCTTCTAAAGATATGAGCATCATTCGTCCTCCCAAACAAGTACTTTAATTAAATTACATTTATATATTATACTTCAAAATCCCGCTTGTCAATATGTACTTTAGGTAAATTACATTTACATTCTTAAATTTTTACATAATAAAAAGGATCACGTATATCTTCCACGATCCTTCTCATTCTCTCTATATATATTTCAAATTTCCAGTTCGCATTTCATCAATCTTTCCGGCAAATATTTCATCAAACACCTGCTCACACGGTACTTTACATATACGTTTTTCTTTTGATGTATCCTGGATTCTGAATGTAGTTTGATTTTTCCCCAGACAACAGCTCATATATGATTTAATGTATGGTTCTGCATCTTCCCTGCTGAAATGAATCTCCTTCTGAAGTCTTACAAAAGAGGATAAAACACTAATACAGTTAGCTCCTCCCATCGCAACAATTCCATTTCGGGCATTTTTATCATCTGAGCAGAATACATAAACTCGTTGTCCAAATTTCATATTTAAAGCCTGTAGTAATACATATGATTTTAACTCGCCAAGATTCTTCCCTGCTCCAATAGTCTCACAATCTAAGGTTAATTTTTCAAGAAATTCCGTTCTGCCTACATATAAGGCATTTATCTTAGACATTTCTGTGAAATTTTCTTCAAAGTATCTATCCTTATAAGCATCACAGGCGGTTTTCAGCATATCAACATACATTGCTAATGCTAAATCTCCATAAATAGCTGTCAATTCATCCAGAATCATTTCATCATTATAAAGATATATCAATTTACTCTTAACCTTACCCTTAAACCATTCCAATGGTCCAACAGTATTATGACGCAAAAGTTCAACACTTATCTGCTCATGACAATAAAAAGTATAATTTGGCATTACCATAATCTTATCAATCAGCTTATTTTGGTCATCTTTACGTATGAGATGCATCTTGGAGATAAAATCTGTGTCAAGCAAAGCATATTTTTCATTTGCCATACCTTCACCTTATCTTTCCTTTCGAAATTCTCTGCTGATTTTTTCCAAGTATGCTCTGTCTGACTTTTCTCTGGTATTGACAAGCAGATCATGTTCTGAATTGAACTTTAAATTTTCGAGCAGACTTCCATAATAAATCAGATCATTACTATCTTTTTGCCATCGCTCTGCTTTGCCTGTCAATTTTATTCTATCAGTGATGTATTTTGAATCTGCTTTCAGTAATTCCCTGGCCTTTTTTTCTTCAATTATTCCACTCTCAACCAATCGCAAAATAACTGCTTTATACGGAAGTGCAAAAATATCCATCAAAATAATTACACCATCAACGTCCAGTTTTTCTTTTGAAAGCCCAAACATTTTGAACTGTTCTATCACGCTTGCATCTGGCATTAGCAACAGACCGGCAAACGCATTTGCCTCCAGATCTTCTTGCGAAGTTGCCTCTTCGTCTGCCGTTCTTGAATCTAATAAAGAACCACCTGTAATTGTGTTAGTATTAATATCTTCTGCATAACAATGAATATGATACAGTTCATGTGCCATTGCAAAAATCTGTTTACACACAGGCAGATCGGAATTCACACAAAGAAAAATAGTTCCTTTTTTTATGAATGTAAAAGCCCAAAGTTCATCATCTTTAAATGGATATCTGAGTATTTCCAGGGATAATTCCCGTTTTCTTGCATAATTGGAGGCAATTCCAAATATTGAGTCTCTTATTATCGTGTTTCCGCAATAATTAGCCGCAAAGGCTTTTGCTGCTTCATTAGTTCTTTCAAATTGCATGTTCTGCTTTTTGTATAAGCTTTCGTCAATAATATCGCCCATTAGAAATCTCATACCTCCATCATTTCTGTGCCATTTTCCCTTACTCTACTGTGGAATAGAATCATATCCGAAAGTTTATCTGCGATCTGCAGTGCATTTTTTGCCTGTTCAGATTCAACTTTTCCCATAAATACATGTATAATATCTGTGTCTGGAATATGTGCTGGAATTTTAGTCAGTTCTTCCATTTTAACACCAAGAAAATCTGAAACTTGTTTCAGCTCTATCGCATTGATCATACGTGCTCCGTTAAGCATTTTACTAATTGTCTGCTTATTGGTCTGCAACGCTTCTGCAAGGTCAACCTGCTTTTTATTCTGCTTTTTAAGAATTGTAAGGATGTTTCTGGCAATTATCATATTAATATCATTCATCCTGCGTCCCTCCTTAATGAACAATTCTATTTTCTTAATTTATTATACGCCAGTTTTCCTTATTTAGTCAATATTTTAGTTACTAATATTGTTTTTAGGTGTTGAATATATCTTTTTTAGCTATTCCTACTGTAGTCTCAAAACTCCTTCCTCTCCATAATCCCCTCACTGACCTTCACGGACACTGCCATACAAATCACCATAACCACGATCATCGCAATCGCTATCTGCCATCCGGCAAATGTATTCAGGAGATGGAGAGTTGCACTTCCTTTGCAGAGTTCCAGTGCTTTCTTTCCGCCGGCGGCGAGCAGGAAAATGACTGCTATCAGTGCGACCATGAGGATCCGGCTTTTTTCGATTTCGTATTTCAGACGCATCGGGAGCAGGATTGCCAGAAAGATACCGGCACAGATCATAACAGCACCTGTACTTATGAGGAATTCTTTCCGTGTACTGACAGACTGCGCTTTGAGAAGTCCCGGGATCATGGAAAGAATGCCTGCTGCCAGTGTGACGCCTGCTGCGGTCAGATATTTGGATATCACGTATTCTTTTCTGGTAAATGGCAGGGTCATCAGGAAATTCATTCCATGATGATAACTGTCATAGGAAATCGTTCCGACGGTGACACTGAGACTTACAAAGATCATATAGCTTATGAAAAAAATACTTCCGTCTGTCTGGACAAACAGATAAATGATCCCAACCGCAAAAACAATGAAATACGTTTTTATATTTACCTTGAGTAATTCCAGGTCTTTCATTAATAAACCGCTCATAATCTCTCTCCTTTCACCAGCATGGAAATCACTTCATCTACGCTTCCTTTTTCGACTACGATCCCCGGGTGGTTTTCCAGATAATAGTTCTTCTGGTCTGTCAGATAGCTGTAGCCGAAGGGCTCTTTTCTCACACGCAGAAGATATTCTTTGTCAAGGGCCTCGTATTCCTGATCTGATACTTTGAGGAATCCATATTCCTCAAGAATACGGTCTGTCTCTTCATGAAGGACGATCTTGCCTTCATAGATCATGTACAGGTCATCACAGAAATGTTCCAGATCGCCGGAAATATGTGAACTGATCACGATAGAGCGTCCCGGGATCTCCATATATTCCCGCAGAAGATCAAGGATCTCTTCTCTTGCGACCACATCCAGCCCCGCCGTCGGCTCGTCAAGGAGCAGCAGCCTACTGCCATGGCTGAGCGCAAGAAATACATTCAGCTTCGCTTTCATTCCTGTGGAAAACTCTTTGATCTGTTTATTCAGCGGGATCTGGAATCTTTCGCATCTTTCACGAAACTCTTTTTCCTGAAAATCCGGATAAAAGCGGCTCATGACCGGAATAAGCTGCTGTACTTTCAGATATTCGGAAAAGCCGCTGTCAGAGAATACAGCTCCTATCTCCTGTTTCTCCTCTGCGCCAAGATCGGCAGCATTTCTGCCAAATATCTCCACGCTTCCCTGGTCCGGACGGATAAGTCCAAGCATCAGCTTGAATGTCGTACTCTTGCCTGCCCCGTTCGCCCCAATCAGCCCGATGATCTGATTCTCTGGGATCTGCATATTCAGTTCCAGTGTAAAACTGCCATATGTTTTCCTTACATGATCCAGCTGCACTAACATATCTCATCCTCCATTATGATCTCAAATGATTCACGTATCTCCTTTGCCGTTAAGCCTCCAACACGCGCTTTACGTACCGCTTCTTCCAGCTCTTTCTCCAGTTCCTTGCGACGCTCCTCCATCAAAAGTTCCTGATTGGTATTCGCGATAAAACTTCCCTTACCATGGACAGTCACGACCAGTCCTTCTGCTTCCAGACTGTCGTAGGCTTTTTTTACTGTAAGAGCACTGATCTTCAGTTCTCTGGACAGTGCACGCACCGAGGGAAGTGCATCCCCTGCTGTCAGCGTCCCCTCGATCACTTCTGCCTTGATCTGTGCCATGATCTGCTCGTAGATCGGTTCCATGGAAGTATGGTTTATGATAAGATTCAACTTCATCCCTCCTTCTATAAACAGTATATAACAGTATAGCACTGTTGTCAACTGTTATATACTGTTTATTATAATAAAAAAAGCCCTCTCCTCATCGAATTTCAATCTGTTTCGATGAAAAAAAGGCTTTTTAAACTCTAATTCCTGCTATATCTCAATATTTGATCTTTCTTGTTTCTTCTTTCAGATATCTGTGCTTAATATAATGAAGTAATTTTTCCTCGCCATGATCATTCAAAATGCGAAGAAGCGCCTCCAGTTCCTTCTTTGTCTGTGGGTGGATGAACCAGAGTTTTTCTTTGCTCTTGAGAAAATAATCCAGCGGCTGGCTGTCGTCATAGGCATCTCCAAGGTAATTCCTGGATGCGCTGATCCGGTCCATGACCATCTCTGCCACATATTTACGCGGCATCTGCGCCCCCATGATCACATGCTCCCCATCAAGAGAATAGTCGACCCAGTGCTCAAAATGATGCTTGTTCCTGCCCTTGTGATGGAGCCAGGAAGTGGACACTCCGATATCTTCCCTCTCTGCATTATTCGGGCTTCTCGTTCCCTGATAATATTTACATCCCACCAGAAATTCTGCCGGTGTATACTTGGAAAGGTCGTGAAGCAGTCCCTGTTTATATAAGCCGATCCGGAAACAATACTTCATTACCAGTAATTTATGCTTTGTTATCGTCTTGAAGTGCAGCCACGGATGCATGCTCTATCTCCCCCTGCCTTGCCACCAGTACCACAATGGTACGTGGATTGATGTCTATTGTTTTTTTGTAAGTTTCTTTGCCTTCCTGGAACCAGTTCTTCTCCTCCTGATCTGAGGTGTCGGCGATCTTTTTCCAGGTCATTCCATCCGGAAGGTTTGGCAGCGCGATATTTCGTTTCTCCCAGTGGAAATTGTATCCTATATAAAGGAAGTCGTCATCCGTTCCATCCGGCTTCTGTGCATATGCTCCGCAGTACATGATGCCAATGAGGCGACTGGTGTTTTCCATGTTTAAGAACCAGGCACGCTCGCCGTGGAAGGAAACATCCGGGAAGCCTTTTGCCATATAGTCTACGCTCCGCAGCTCATTCGGCATATGGAGAATCGGGTGATCCTTACGAAATGCGATTGCCTTTTTGACAAAGGAAAAAAGCTTCTCCTGCTTCTTCATGCATTTCCAGTCCGTCCAGCCCACACTGTTGTCCTGGCACCAGGCATTGTTGTTTCCATTCTGAGAATTGCCAAACTCATCTCCGCCATAGATCATCGGTGTTCCCTGGCTCAGAAGCAGCATCAGGAACGCATTTCGAAGCTGCTGTTCACGCAGGCGGCGGATGGCCTGCTTCCTGGACGCACCCTCTACTCCACAGTTCCAGGAATAGTTATAATCACTTCCATCGTGATTGTCCTCACCATTTGCCTCATTGTGACGGTAATTGTAAGTCACTGTATCATACAAGGTAAAACCATCCTGGCTTGCCATATAGTTGATGGTCCCGAAATTGCCTGTGTTACGCTTGATATGGAACTGTGCCCCCGCGACCATTCCCTCGTCACTCTTGAGAAGGCGGCGCATATCCTGCATAAACCCTCTGTTGTACTCTGCCAGCATGTTTTCTTTCTCCGGCTGTCCGGAAATGTCGGAAAACATCTTTTTGACACCATAGAGGAACGGATCTCTCTCGATCAGTTCTCCCGGAACGCCATCACCCAGCAGATGAAATCCATCTACATGATAATATTTCTTCCAGAACCACAGCGCATAAAGTGCCTTCATCGGAGCGGTATCTGCCGGGAAATACATTTCCATAATGCATTCGATCCCCGCTTCGTGGAAAGCTCTCACCATGTCACAGAATTCTTTGTGTGGTTTCTTCGTCGCACAGTAGGCACTTTTGGGTGCAAAATAAAATCCCGGGAGGTAACCCCAGTAGTTAACTTTATCCTTGTGATGTTTCTGGCGGATCATCGCCTTACCCGGCTCCACTGTGGACCTCTCCATAAATTCATATGCCGGCATCAGCTCGACTGCATTGATCCCAAGTTCCTTCCAGTAAGGGATCATCTCCTTAAGCCCTGCAAAAGTACCTCTTTTCTTTGGTGCCACCTTCGCCTGTCTGGTGTAGCCTCTGACATGGACTTTGTAGAGGATCATATCCTGATAGGAGATCCCTGGGGAAACGTCGCCTTCCCAGTTGTATTCTCTCAGATTCGGAAAACTGCAGCGGATCCTGTGCTCGTCCTTATCCTCTGACACTCTGCCAAATGTCTCTCTTCCAGCCAGCCCGCGGGCATATGGGTCCTGACAGATCTTTGTATCTATCCGAAAATTATATTCATACTGCTCCGGCTTAAACCCGGATACCATCATCGCACACATCCGACCGGTCCTGTTTGATTCTGCAAAAGGAATCTCAGCCTCCGGCTCCTTCTCTCCCTTTCGGTACAGGATCAGCGAGGCCTCTGTATCACAGGGAACCTCCACCGCAAAATTCATTCCCCCAGAAACTTTCGTAGCACCAGGCAGCATCGGATTGCCCTCGTGCACCAAAAGCCTGCTTTGATCGTACATAACTTTTTCTCCTTCTTGTATTTACTCTCAGAATGATTCCATGTCCAGCTCGATCGGACAATGGTCTGAGCCCATGATCTCTGCGTGGATCGATGCATCCTGCAGTTTATCCTTCAGTGCAGGCGAAACGATAAAATAGTCGATTCTCCATCCTGCGTTCTTCTCACGCGCCTTGAAGCGGTAGGACCACCAGGAATAGCTTCCTTCCTGATCCGGATAAAAATAGCGGAATGTATCGATAAATCCACTCTCAAGAACCTTTGTAAAGCATGCTCTCTCCTCGTCTGTAAAGCCGGCATTCTTACGGTTTGTCTTAGGATTCTTGAGGTCGATCTCCTGATGTGCAACATTCAGATCGCCGCAGCAGATGACAGGCTTCTTCTCCTGAAGCCCGAGAAGATAAGCAAGAAAATCTCTCTCCCACTCCATTCGGTACTCAAGCCGTCTCAGCTCGCTCTGTGAATTCGGCGTGTATACTGTCACGAAATAAAAATTCTCAAATTCAAGTGTGATCACACGGCCTTCTTTGTCGTGTTCCTCTATTCCAATTCCATAAAAAACCGAAAGCGGCTCCTGTTTCGTAAAGATTGCCGTTCCGGAATATCCTCTTCTGTTTGCGTAGTTCCAGTACTGATGATAGCCCGGAAGCTCAAGTTTGACCTGTCCCTCCTGGCATTTCGTCTCCTGCAGGCAGAAAATATCTGCATCCAGTTCCTGAAACCTCTCTTCAAAGCCTTTGGTAAGGCATGCACGGATTCCATTTACATTCCATGAAACAAATTTCATTGTGTATCTCCTTCATTTCCATCTTCATAGTCTGTCTTTATTTATTATACATGATTCCAGAGTGAGTTGAAATACATTTTTTTATTTTTTGCACAGAACAACCGTTGTAAATCCCCGTATTTTCTGATAAAATGAATAAAATAACCAAAAGAAAAACAAAAGTGAGGAATATCAATTATGAGTGACGAATTTACAAATTCTGCATGTGCACCGAGTGACTGTGCAAGCTGTGGGTTGGACTGCGGCGGTAATGCTTCTGAGGAACAGCACAACACCATTACTCTGACACTGGACGACGATACCGAAGTAGAATGCGCGATCCTTACGATCTTCCCGGTAGATGCACAGGAGTATATTGCACTCCTTCCACTGGATGAGAATGGTCAGAACCAGAACGGTGAAGTTTATCTGTACCGTTTCTCCCGCACAGAGAAGGGCGATCCGATGCTTGCCAACATCGATGATGATGCTGAATATCAGGCAGCAGCTACAGCTTTTGACATTGTTCTTGACAATGCACGTAAGGCAGAGGCAGCAGGCGCACCGTTAGAATAACAGAGACTTCTATTCATTCAATTTACTATTTCACAGCACAAAATAAGCGGAGTATTCGGGATATTCAAATCCGGAAACTCCGCTTTTATATTTGCTGTATCTATATCTTTATTTCTGGGTGGTGCTTCCAAATCCACCGTTGCGGACACCCTTTGCGTCATCATCTACAGTGATTCCGTATTCTACAAAGATTCCCTGCATGAAGCCTGTGCCAGCCTGAATGCTGACAGATTTGCCTTCGTTGCTGTCATTGGTGATCTTTGCAAAAATATGTCCCTCATTGTCAGAATAGAAATAATCGCTGTCAATGATTCCAACCGTATTGTTGAGCTGCAGACGGTATTTGAATCCCAGTCCGCTTCTCGGATAGCATTTCAGAACCCAGTCCTGCTCCATCTCGACGCGGATACCGGTAGGGATCTTGACAGTCTCTCCCGGGTTCAGTGTCAGATCGACAGGTGCATAGAAATCATATCCTGCACTTCCTGCAGTTGCTCTTGCCGGAAGTTTAATCTCATTGTAAATGTCAGTGATCGCGCTTTCCTGTGTCTCCGGAAAAGTATCCTTCCAGTCTGCCACAAAACGCTCTTCACTTACTTTGTGAAATTTTGCGATTCTCTTCATGTTTTCCTCCTGGATCTCTCAGTCTGCATGAAGAACGATCTTCTGCTCCCGAAGTGTCGCCGGAACGTTGATCACGCGCTGGTTCGAAGATCCTTTCCATTTCAGACTCTGATCCAGCTTGTCCACCTGGAATTCACCATCTACGAGCACATCCAGATAACGGACGATCTCTTCCTGCTGGATTTCTTCCCAGCGTGAACCTGTATAAAGCCAGATGGTCTTGTCTGGATATTTTGTTCTGATCTTGCGTGCAAGGGCGGTTACGGCTGAAATATTGGACGGATGAAGCGGATCCCCTCCTGAGAAAGTGATTCCGCTGATATAATCCTTATCCAGTTCGGCAAAAATCTCTGCTTCTTCTTTTTCGGTGAAAGGAAGGCCTCCGTTCGGATCCCAGGTGATGGGATTCTGGCATTCCCGGCAGCAGTGATTGCAGCCTGCAACCCAGAGTACCACACGGAGTCCGTCTCCGTTCAGCATATCGTCCTTGGTTATATTATGATATCTCATTTTTATGCTTCTTCCGGTACATCCTTGATACTGAAACTCATTCTGCCCATCTTGTCTTTGCCAAGGCAGATTACTTTTACTTTGTCGCCAAGAGTAAGAACGTCCTCTACTTTGTTGATTCTGTGGTCACTGATCTTGGAAATGTGGACCATTCCTTCTTTGCCAGGAGCAAACTCAACGAAAGCGCCAAATTCCTTGATGCTTACGACAGTTCCCTCAAAGATCTGTCCTGCCTCGAAATCTGTTGCGATGGTCTTGATCATCTTCTTGGCTTCATCCATTCCGTGCTGGTCAACACCGCAGATAGATACGGAACCTTCATCTGTGATATCGATCTGAACGCCTGTACGCTCGATGATCGCATTGATGGTCTTTCCTCTCTGTCCGACTACATCACCGATCTTCTGAGGATCGATCTGGATCTGAACGATCTTCGGTGCATATTTATTTACATGGTCACGAGGAGCTGCGATGCATTTCTCCATAACCTCTGTAAGGATGTACTCTCTTGCTTCTTTTGTTCTGCGGATCGCTTCTTCTACGATCTGTCTTGTCAGACCATGGATCTTGATATCCATCTGGATTGCTGTGATACCGTCATGTGTACCTGCAACCTTGAAATCCATATCTCCGAAGAAGTCCTCAAGTCCCTGGATATCTGTCAGTACAATGTAATCATCGTCTGTTGCGCCTGTAACAAGACCACAGGAGATACCGGCAACCGGTTTGCGGATCGGTACACCTGCTGCCATAAGGGACATGGTAGATGCACAGATACTTGCCTGAGAAGTAGAACCGTTGGATTCAAATGTCTCAGATACAGTACGGATCGCATATGGGAACTCTTCTGCTGACGGAAGTACCGGAACAAGAGCTCTCTCTGCCAGTGCACCGTGACCGATCTCACGACGTCCCGGTCCTCTGGATGGTTTGGTCTCACCTACAGAGTAGGACGGGAAGTTGTAGTGGTGCATATATCTCTTGGATGTTTCAAACTCGTCAAGTCCGTCAATTCTCTGTGCCTCAGAAAGCGGAGCCAGAGTTGTCATGGTGCAGATCTGTGTCTGTCCACGGGTGAACATAGCGGAACCATGAACTCTCGGGATGATGTCTACTTCTGCTGCCAGAGGACGGATCTGTGTGATCTGACGGCCGTCCGGACGTTTGTGGTCCTTAAGGATCATCTTGCGGACAGTCTTCTTCTGATACTGATATACTGCTTCTCCGAGAACAGCCAGCCATTCTTCATTGTCTGCAAATGCTTCCTGAAGTCTTGCTGTGATCTCACGGATGTTTTCTTCTCTTGTCTGTTTATCGTCTGTGAAGACAGCTTCTTCCATCTCTTCGGACGGAACGATCTTCTTGATCGCCTCGAACAGTTCTTCCGGAACTGCGCAGGAAGCGTAGAGATGTTTCTCTTTGCCGCACTCTGCTACGATCTTGTCGATGAAACGGATGATCTCCTGGTTTACATCATGAGCTTTGTAGATTGCTTCGATCATGGTATCTTCCGGTACTTCATTTGCGCCGGCTTCGATCATGATAACTTTCTCTCTTGTGGAAGCAACAGTCAGCTGAAGGTCAGAAAGTTCTTTCTGAGCCAGGGACGGGTTGATGATAAACTCGCCGTCGATCAGACCTACCTGCGTGGTAGCGCACGGACCGTCAAACGGGATATCGGAAATGCAGGTTGCGATGGAAGAACCAAGCATAGCCGGGATCTCCGGGTTGCACTCAGGGTCTACGGACATAACCATGTTTACCAGAGTTACATCATTTCTGTAGTCCTTCGGGAACAGCGGACGCATCGGACGGTCAATAACACGGGATGTCAGGATCGCATGCTCGCTTGCCTTTCCTTCTCTTTTATTGAATCCTCCTGGAATCTTGCCTACTGCATACATTTTTTCCTCATATTCAACGCTCAGAGGGAAGAAATCGATTCCTTCTCTTGGCTCCTTGGATGCTGTTGCAGTAGAAAGCACAGTTGTATCACCATAATGCATCAGAGCTGCGCCGTTAGCCTGTTTTGCAACACGACCGATATCTACAGTCAGTGTTCTGCCGGCTAATTCCATAGAATAACTTTTGTACATACTTTTTCTCCTTTTATTTCTTGCGTTTTAATTTTACAGAAGTCCGAAACAACTGAAAAAACCACCCGGATCCTTCCTGATGAACTTTTCAGTAGTCTCGGAAATAACTTCTGTCTATTTTGTTTTGTGATTTAAAAATGGGGCGGATGGTTTATCCGCCCCGTCCGTATACTAATTATTTTCTTAAACCTAATTTCTCAATCAGTGCACGGTATCTTTCGATGTCTGTTTTCTTCAGGTATGCCAGAAGTCCACGTCTCTGACCAACCATCTTCAGAAGACCACGTCTGGAGTGATGATCTTTGTGATGTGTCTGTAAATGCTCTGTCAGCTCCTGGATTCTTGCTGTAAGAACTGCTACCTGTACTTCCGGTGAACCTGTGTCACCCTCGCATCTTGCATATTCTTTCATGATTGCCTGTTTTTTTTCTTTTGAAATCATTGTGATTTCCTCCTTAAAAATATTATTATTAATGAACCGCCGCATATTAAGAAACGGTTGGAGATTCCAATCTCTGAATATGGGCTGATTTACACCTCAAATAGTATAGCATAAAACATCTGGCGTGTAAACAACATAATTATTTATTTTTTGAACTTATTTTTCAAAAAAAGCATGGCCTGCCTCGATGTCCCTCGCGATCTGTGCTTTGAGCGCCTCAAAAGAAGCAAATTTGTGCTCCGGGCGCTGGAATTTGCGGAAGAAAACGATACAGTCCTTCCCATACAGATCCTCATCACAGTCAAAAAGATAGGTCTCAACACCCAGGAAATCCTCTCCGACGGTCGGCTTGTATCCGACATTGGTGATTCCCTGATACTCTGTGTCGCCAAATTTTGACACTGTCACATAGACACCGTTCGGCGGCATCAGCTTCTGTTTCGGCGGGACCAGGTTTGTGGTCGGGAAAAATTTCTTGTGTCCCAGACCTTTGCCATGCTCTACCTCACCTGCCACAAAGAAATCTGTTCCAAGAAGCTCTGAGATCTTGTGCATATTGCCCTTCTTCAGTTCTTCACGGATGAAGGTACTGCTGATCTTGCGGCTTCCGTCCATTTCCTTCGGGACGATCTCTGTTTCATAGCCATATTTCAGACCGGCTTTCTTAAGAAGGTCCGGCGTGCCTTTGCGTTCATATCCGAATCTGTAATCCTCTCCGACTACCACGAAGGATGCCTGCAGAGAACCGATCAGAATCTGGCGGATAAACTGATCCGCTTTCATATGTCTGATCTGCTCATTCAACGGGCATTCCAGAAGGACATCCACGCCCATATCTTCGAGAAGCAGTCTCCTCTCTTCCCCTGTGAGGATGGTCTGACGGTCGGACACAAAAGCTACAACTACGGAAGTTGTACCATATTCTTTTTTGTGTTCCAGAATCTTCTGGATCAGTTTCCTGTGTCCGCGATGAATTCCGTCAAATTTTCCCAGCGTTACCGCACAGTTGGAAAACTTTGGAAACTGTCCTTCGATCTTGATGTATTCCATGTGTTCTGACTCCTGCTTATCTCCGATGTTTCAGAGGAACATTTTCTGAGGCTGATAACGGTGTTTCTTATTGTCCCACTCGTAGATCCCCAGGAAATTCCCCTCGCTGGTGCACATCCGCACCCAGCCTTTTTTGTGCTGTGTTTCTGTCATATTATCTGGAAGCGCATTGCCATTCAGAAGAAGCCTGTCTCCGAATTTATTGCAGCGGATCTCCGGATAAGCCTTGAGCACTTCTGAAATAGAAAGAATCCTCTTCTCAAGGATTCCTTCTTCCATTTCTTTCTGTACTTCATCCAGTGTGATGCTGTCTTCCCAGCGATACTCACCGGATGCTGTACGGGTAAGCTCTTCCATGCAGGCACCGCAGCCCAGTTTCTGTCCAATATCATGGCACAGAGTCCGGATATAAGTTCCCTTGCTGCATGTAACAGAAAAACGTACCATCGGAAGATCCATTTCAAGGATCTCTATCTCATAAAAGCAGACCGGGCGGGTTTTGCGCTCGACGGTCTTGCCTTCTCTTGCGAGTTCATACAGCTTCTTTCCGTTTACCTTGAGCGCGGAGTACATCGGCGGGATCTGCTCCTGCTCTCCAAGGAAACTCTCGATTACAGCTTTTACTTCTTCTTCAGAAACAGTGACCGGCTTTTCATTCAGAACCGTTCCTGTCATATCCTGTGTGTCTGTCTCGATCCCGAGGTGAAGAAGTGCCTCGTAGGTCTTGCGCTTTTCGGTCAGAAGATCGACCAGCTTGGTCGCTCTGCCGAGAACAACAGGAAGAACTCCCTCCGCATCAGGATCCAGTGTTCCGGTATGACCGATCTTTTTCATGTGGAGGATCCCACGAAGTTTTGCGACCACATCATGAGAAGTGTAGCCTTTCTCTTTGCGAATGACCAGAACTCCGTCCATTATGCCTCCTCTTCGCAGAACTGTTTCTCGATCTCTGCGGTCAGATTATTGATAACGTCATACATGGAGCCCTCAAGGTCACAGCCCGCTGCTCTTGTATGGCCGCCGCCGCCAAAGAATACGGCAACTTTGCTCACATCCACCTTGCCGTTGGAACGGAGGGAAACCTTGAAATGCTGTGTCTCAGTCTCATAGATAAAGATCGCGACTTCCACGCCCCTTGTCAGACGAAGCTGGCTGACGATCCCGTCAAGGTCACTTCCCTCAACTCCATAAAATTCCATATCTCTTCTGCGGAGGTAGCCTACGGTGCATTTGCCGTTCTGGAGAAGAATGCTCTCTGCCAGAACACGGCCCATGACCTGAAGCTGAAGATATGTCTTCTCATAAAAAGATTCATCAATGATCTTGCTGAAAGGGATCTCCTGCTTCATCAGTTCTCCTGCGATACGCATCGTATCCGGGGAAGTGGAAGAATACTGGAATACTCCTGTATCATGGATCATTCCTGTATAGACTGCTGTCGCGATCGGACGGTTTACTTTGTCCGGATCCAGGAGTCCGTAGAGGACTTCGCAGCAGGAGCTGACTTCTCCGCGGATATAGTTGACATCCGCAAATCCCGGATTGCTCACATGATGATCGATGCAGACGGTTTTTGCCGCATGGTCAAAAGCATCTCCCGCAACTGCCAGGCGGTCACGCGCGCTGACATCGCAGGTAATGAACAGATCAAATTCTCTGCCCTCTTCTACTTCTGTTTTGATATCATCGATATGATCGATATGTCCAAAGATCGGCTTCGGATGGTCGAGATATACGCTTACATCCACATCCGGAAAATAAGTTCTGATATACAGATACAAAGCCATACAGGAACCGACACAGTCACCATCCGGTCGGACATGACCACCAATTCCTATTGTTTTCACGCCTTCCAGCACTTCTGAAATATTTTTCATGATATCCTCTCTTATTCTGTATGCACTGCTCTTGTGGTCAGGATCCGGACTGGCTTATTCTTCCTCGTCCGGTTTTCCTGCCTGAGCATCTTTTCTGGTTACATCGTCGATCAGCTTGGACATGTTTACACCGTATTCAATGGATTCGTCCAGGATGAAACGGATCTCCGGTGTATTCCTTAAATTCAGGTTCTTTGCAAGCTGTCTTCTGATATAACCTTCTGCCTTGTTAAGACCCTGGATGGTCGCATCCTTGGCCTCTTTGCTGCCAAGGACACTGATAAATGCCTTGCAGGTCTTGAGGTCAGGTGCAACTTCCACAGCCATGACAGAAGTCATTGGATGAATGCGAGGATCTTTGACTTCATTTCTGATGATCGTACTGAGTTCTTTCTGAACCTCTCCGTTGATCCTTGTATTCTTAATGCTGTTCTTTCTCATTTATTTTACTCCTATCTCGGTAAGTTACTGCTCATTATATTCGCTGTAACTTGGTCAAAATGCATTCCACATCACCTTCGGTGATAGCATTTTGCCCCGCATGTCTCGGGATTTTGGCATATTTATGCCAAAACACCTCGCGGGATATTCTCTATTACCAATTACCTTGGTACTTCTACCATGATATAAGCTTCTACTTTATCTTCTTCTTTGACATCATTGAATCCGTCAAATACAAGACCACACTCGTATCCTGCTTTGACTTCTTTGACATCGTCTTTGAAACGTTTCAGGGATGCAAGCTCGCCCTCGAAGATCTGATCTCCCTCTCTGGTGATACGAACCTTACAGTTTCTCTGGAAGATACCATCGAGGATATAGCTTCCTGCGATCGTACCAACGCCGGATGCTTTGAAGAGCTGGCGGACTTCTGCATGACCAATGACTTTCTCTTCGAATACCGGGTCAAGCATACCCTTCATGGCTGCTTCTACATCTTCGATCGCCTGATAGATGACTCTGTAGAGACGCAGGTCTACGCCTTCCTGATCTGCAAGCTGTTTTGCCATTGCGTCCGGACGAACGTTGAATCCGATGATGATCGCATTGGAAGTTGCAGCAAGGGATACGTCAGATTCATTGACTGCACCAACGCCGCCATGGATCACGCGGACAACAACTTCCTCATTGGAAAGTTTGGTAAGACTCTGTTTCACAGCCTCAACAGATCCCTGTACGTCTGCTTTGACGATGATCGGCAGTTCCTTGAGGTCACTTGCCTGGATCTGATCAAACAGGTTATCCAGAGAAAGTTTGCCTTTGGTTTCTTCAAGCAGATGTTTCTTGTTCTCTGTAACGAAGGTAGCTGCGAAGTTCTTGGCTTCCTTGTCGCTCGGGAACGCCATCAGGATCTCACCTGCATTCGGAACATCACTGAGACCAAGGATCTCAACTGGTGTGGACGGTCCTGCTTCTTTGACTCTTCTTCCTCTGTCGTCCATCATGGCACGTACTTTACCGCTGCATGCACCTGCTGCGATGAAATCTCCGACATGGAGAGTACCCTTCTGTACGAGGATCGTAGCAACCGGTCCTTTACCTTTGTCAAGCTGTGCTTCGATCACGAGACCTCTCGCTGCACGGTTCGGGTTTGCTTTGAGTTCCAGGACTTCTGCTGAAAGAAGGATCATCTCAAGCAGAGTGTCGATTCCTTCTCCTGTATGTGCGGATACCGGTACGAAGATGGTGCTTCCGCCCCAGTCTTCCGGGATCAGTTCATACTCGGAAAGTTCCTGTTTTACTCTCTCTACGTTTGCACTTGGTTTATCGATCTTGTTGATCGCAACGATGATCTCAACGCCTGCTGCTTTGGCATGGCTGATCGCCTCTACTGTCTGCGGCATGACACCATCATCTGCTGCTACGACGAGAACTGCGATATCTGTGGAGTTTGCACCACGCATACGCATAGCGGTGAATGCTTCATGTCCCGGTGTATCCAGGAATGTGATCTTCTGTCCGTTGATCTCTACAACAGATGCACCGATATGCTGTGTGATTCCTCCGGCCTCACCTCTTGTTACATGGGTATCACGGATCGCATCCAGAAGGGATGTCTTACCATGGTCAACGTGACCCATAACACATACTACAGGCGGTCTGGAAACCATATCTGCTTCGTCTTCTTCCTCTTCTTTGAGGAGTTCGCCGATAACGTCTACTTTTTCTTCCGGCTCTGCGATGATATCGTAGTCCAGAGCGATCTCCTGAGCTTTCTCGAAGTCGATCTCATGGTTTACAGTTACCATGGTTCCTTCCATGAAGAGCTTCTTAACGATCACGGACGGCTGCATCTTCATTGCTTCTGCCAGTTCGCGGATGGTCATCTTCTCTGGAAGTGTGATCTCTTTTACTTCTGGTTTCTTCTCTTCCTGTTTCGGCTGAGGAGTTGGTTTCTGCAGAGCCTTCGGGATCCTGGAAAGGTTTCTTCTTCCACCCTGATTCGGGCGATTATGTCCTGCACCGGATTTCTCGAAGTCTTTCTTCTTGTTCTTGTTCTCTCTGTCACGCTCTCTCTTGCTGTCCTTGGATGTCTTGGTCAGTTCTGGTGTGAATACAGC
>NZ_JBBMEI010000026.1:0-49826 GCF_040096655.1 Blautia intestinihominis
GCACCTGTTCCGGTGTAAATCCAAGGTCACGCACGTATTCTGCAAGCTTCACCGCTTCCTTCATCGTACATCCCGGATGGGAGGACATAAAGTATGGGACGGCGTACTGCTTCTTGCCTGTCGCCGCGTTTGCCTTCTCATACTGATCCAGAAACTGCTGATAGACCTGATGGGATGGTTTTCCCATATAGTGAAGTACCTGGTCGGAAACGTGTTCCGGCGCGACACGAAGCTGTCCGCTTACATGGTATTTCACAAGTTCCTGCAAAAAAACTGGGCTTTTGTCCGCTACTACATAGTCAAATCGGACTCCGGAGCGGACGAAAACTTTCTTGACTCCGGAGATCTTGCGGAGTTTCCGAAGAAGTGCCACGTAATCGGTATGGTCTACGGTAAGGTTTCCGCACGGTTTCGGGAAAAGACACTGCCGGTTCTGGCAGACACCTTTGGTGAGCTGCTTCTGACAGGATGGCTGCCTGAAGTCTGCGGTAGGGCCTCCGATATCATGGATATAGCCCTTGAAATCCGGATCATGAGTCATTTTTTTTGCTTCTTTGAGAATGGACTCATGACTTCTCGTCTGGAGAATGCGTCCCTGATGGAACGTCAGAGCACAGAAATTACAGCCGCCGAAACAGCCCCTGTTGCTCGTCAGGCTGAATTTGATCTCCTCCAGAGCAGGGATTCCGCCTTTGGCGTCATACATCGGATGCCAGGTATTCTGATAGGGAAGGTCGTAAACATCGTCCATCTCCTGCTGGCTCAGTGGAAGTGCCGGCGGGTTCTGGATCACGCATCCTCGATTTCCGTAGCTCTCTGCCATCGGTCTGGCAGTAAACGGGTCGGTATTTCTGTACTGCTCGGCAAAGCTTTCGGCATAGGCTTTTTTGTCCGAAGATACTGTCTCATAGGACGGAAGGATGATCGGATCATAAGCGCGCGACAGATCTTTGCACTTATAAACGGTTCCCGGAATGAAAGTGATCTCATCTACCGGAAGGCCGCTCTGAAGCGCCTCCGCGATCTGGATGATCGAATGCTCTCCCATTCCATAAGAAATAAGATCCGCCCCGGAATCCAGAAGGACACTGCGGCGCACCTTGTTTTCCCAATAATCATAGTGTGCGAGGCGTCGAAGGCTTGCCTCGATCCCGCCCAGGATGATCGGTGTATGTTTATACGTCTGACGGATCAGGTTACTGTACACCACGGTAGGCATGTCCGGGCGCAGTCCCATCTCGCCGCCTGGTGAATAGGAATCCTTCTGGCGGTGTTTCTTGGAAACGGTGTAATGGTTCACCATGGAATCCATATTTCCGGCACTGACAAGAAAACCAAGACGCGGTTCGCCAAATACCTGGACGCTTTCTTTCTTACGCCAGTCCGGCTGTGGGATGATCCCCACGCGGTAGCCTCTGCTCTCCAGAAGTCTTGATATGATCGCTGTACCAAAAGAAGGATGGTCTACATAAGCATCTCCTGTCAGATAGACAAAATCCACCTGTTCCCATCCTCTCTGCTGCATTTCTTTTTTGGTTACTGGTAAAAAATCCTGCATGTATATGTTCTTCTCCTAAAATGATACCGACTGTGCCCGATATCCCTCTGCGATGATATCAAGCTGTCTGTGAAAACGTGCAAGCTGCTGCAGATCCTTCGTCCGGAATACGCGGAGAAACTCGTCCTGGATCTTGGCAACTTCCCTTTTGTTTGAAATCTTGTAAAGATTTTCGATGCTGAGAAGAATATCCTTGACAAGATTCGACTGCATCTGCGAAGAGTTCTGTGCATCCATGATCTCATCGCGGACAGAGGACATCTCCTGATCCAGCGCAATGATCGCATCTGCGGCGTTGCTCAGGCGCTCTGCCACGTGAAGCGGCATCTCACCTTTGTATTTGTACTGGAGAGAATGCTCGATCGTCGCCCAGAAATTCATCGCCATGGTACGGATCTGGATCTCCGCCTGGATCTTCTTTGGTCCGTTTATCGTTTCAACTGTATAATAAATGATCAGGTGATAACTTCTGTATCCACTCTGTTTGATGTGCTTCAGATAGTTCTTCTCACTCTTGATCGTCATATCGGTACGCTTCTGAATGATCGCAGCAACGGTATCAATGTCTTCCTCAAACTGGCAGATAATGCGGATACCTGCGATATCCTCCAGTTCTTCCTCCATGCGTTCCATGGGAATGTGTTTGCGCTGCATCTTTTCCAGAATGCTTGGCAGGCTCTTGACGCGTCCGCTGACCTGCTCGATCGGAGAATAAAGATCGTTCTGCTTGTGTTCTTCTATAATATGTTCAAACTTGACCATCAGCTCCTTGACAGCCAGTTCATATGGACATAATATACTTCTCCATAACTGTATTTCCATAAAAATCGCTCCCTTGGTGGCTTGTAGCAAAAGTAGCCCCGGCTTCCTCTTGATTTAAAGCGAAACTACTTTTGCATTATAGCACATTTTTGCATGGATATGTAATTAATATACACACTTTCTGATTTTTTTCTGAACGGCCTTCAGCACCCAGTATGGGTTTACGCTCATCTCCCTCGAATACGGTGTCTGAATGTAGATCCCGAGATGCAGATGTACCGGAAATTTTCCCTTTGTACCTTCACTGCCATAACCGGTATCGCCCATAAACCCAAGGATTTCTCCCGCTTTTATGGAATCTCCCTCCTTCCAGTCCCGCTCATAGGAAGAAAGGTGTGCATAATAAAAATAGCCTCCTGAAGGAGAACGGATACCGATCCGATAGCCACCTAAGGGGAGCCAGCCGACCGCTTCTACACTTCCGTCCGTCATACTGATGATCGGATAAAAATCTGCTGCCCCGCAACCTCCAAAAAGATCACAGCCTTCATGAACACGCTCTCCCCCAAAGCTTCTCTCTTCCATCCAGCCGTCCTCAAATGAGATGTCATCTGCTGCGACCGGAAAATATCTGACATCCTTCCAGACCGCCTGGTAAAAACTGCACAGATCTGTATATTCTTTGTATTTATATCTCAGATAAGGCTCCCTGTCAGAAGAACATCTCCCGGGATAAAATTTCCCGTTCAGCATTGTCGTCGTCAGATTTTCGATCCAGTCTGTATTTCCTGAACTTTCATCCTGGTTGCGAAGCTGCCGGTATAGTTCCGTCGGAAGATGCTGCTCCCGAAACGCAGCCGTCTCACATGTTTTTTCATCCAGTATCGATGCCCGGCTTCGCTCCAGAAGGATCTTCTGGGCGCCAGTGATGCAGGTAAGAATAAAAAAACAGAAGAAACTTTTCCAGAGCCATCGTCCCATGAGCCTGAAATTCTGCCTTTATACGATATCGTCAATTTTTATTCTATTCTCTCTCTTACATCATTATTACGCAAAAAACAGAGGCTCCCGGCGATCACCGCCCAGAAGCCTCTGTCGTAGAAACTTAGTTTTGTTTTATCAGTCTTTTAACTGTTCCAGAACTTTGACAAGGTAATTCCATACACGTTCTGTGGATGCGATATCCAGAACTTCCTCTGAAGTATGGATGTCCTTCATGTTTGGTCCCAGAGATACGCAGTCAAGTCCTTCGATCTTCTTGTAGAAAAGTCCACACTCCAGTCCTGCATGGATCGCAACAACTGCCGGTTTCTGTCCGTACATTTCTTCGTATACGGATACCATCTTGTCACGGAGCGGAGATTCCTTGCGGTACTCCCATGCCGGATAAGCACCCTGGATGGTGTACTCGCCACCAAGGAACTCTGTCAGATACTGGATCTTGTCAGAAAGTGCATCTCTTGCTGCCTCTACGGAACTTCTGACACTGGAGCTTGCAAAGAATTCATCCTCATAAAGTTTGACAATACCGATATTGGTAGAAGTCTCTACCAGCCCCTCGATGCTTCCGCTCATCTTCTGGATGCCGAACGGAACTTCCATCAGATAGAAGAGAACCTTCTCTCTGCTGGTCGGATAAAGGACCATTGCTGTCTCCACATCGCCCTCTGTGATCTGGATGGTGATCCTTGCATCGCTGCCTTCGTATTCCTCACGAAGACCTTCCTGTACTTTGGCTGCATAAGCTTTGACTGCTTCTGTCTGGTCGCCGTCGATCAGGAGTTCTGCGACAGCTTCTCTTGTGATCGCATTGTCCTTCTGACCACCCTCAAGAGAAATCATCTCATAATCTGCCTTGTTCTTGAGTCCGTAAAGGAAACGTGCCATAAGAACGTTGGCATTTGCGCGTTTCTTGTCGATCTCTGCTCCGGAATGTCCACCCATCAGTCCGCAGATCTTGACTCCGATCTTCTTTCCTTCTGCCTCGACTCTCTTCACCGGAATGCTGCTGACTGCGGAAAGACCGCCTGCACAGCTGATCCAGAGACTTCCTTCTGCTTCGGAATCCATGTTGATCATACGTTTTCCTTTGAGAACGCTGCAGTCAAGTCCTACTGCTCCAAGAAGTCCGATCTCCTCGTCTACAGTGACCAGAACTTCCAGTGCCGGATGCGGGATATCTGTGCTGTCCAGAAGTGCCAGTGCATAAGCAACAGCGATTCCGTCATCACCACCAAGTGTGGTTCCATTTGCGCTTACATATCCGTCCTTGACAGAAAGATTCAATCCGTCTTTCTCGAAATCATGCTCTACATCCGGACGTTTCTCGCATACCATATCCATATGACCCTGAAGGATCACAGTCGGTGCATTCTCATATCCGGCAGTTGCAGGTTTGTAGATGACAACGTTATTCAGTTCATCCTGTACATAATCAAATCCATGATCCTTCGCAAAATTCACCAGATAATCACTGATCTGCTTTGTATTGCGGGAACCATGCGGAATCTTACAGATTTCTTCAAAATAATAAAATACTCTTTTTGGTTCACAGTTTTCTAAAACTCTCATTTTGATTTCCTCCATTATTACTGCATTATAGTTTATATTACCCAGAAATCTTTTTGATTTCAAGGGTTTCTGGATTTTTTCCTCATATTTGTCCCGGGTATTTCGTATAGTAAAGAAAAAAAGATTTTTTTATGAAAAAAATTCTCTATACCGTCGTAAGTCTCGTATTGTTTGTGTTTCTTTTATTTTTTCCACGGGAAAGTCTGGCTTCCGCACAGGAAGGAATGCAGCTCTGGCTCAATATCCTGCTGCCGACGCTATTGCCTTTCATGATCCTGACTGGAGTCCTGATCCGAACAGATATGATCGGCCAGCGCCTAACCCCCATGGAATCCATCTGGCAAAAAATCTTCGGTGTTTCTCCTGCCGGAGCTTATGCCGTTCTTTTTGGGCTGCTCTGTGGTTATCCCATGGGAGCCAAACTTACTTCCGATCTCTATGCCAGCCGAAAGATCAGTCGCAGGGAAGCACAGTATCTCCTGACTTTTACCAACCACGCCAGTCCCATGTTCATCAGTTCTTATCTGATACATACCTGCATGAACGGGCAGGTCTCTGCTTTGGAGGTATTCTCGCTTCTTCTCGGCTCCGCCTTCCTCACCATGCTGTGCATGCGCCTGTGGTTTTTTCGTACAGGCAGCCGGTACACTGCTGGCTTCTCCCCGATATACACATCAAAAAAAGAGACATCCTCTGACAGCTCTCCGGGAGCCATACTGGATGCCTCTATTATGAACGGTTTCGAAACGATCACCAAACTGGGCGGGTATATTCTTATGTTCTCGATCCTGACTGCCTGTGTACGTCATTTCTGGAAAAGTCAGTCCATACTTTCGTATGTGCTGTTCTGCCTCCTGGAAATGACTACCGGGCTTCACAGTCTCGCACTCTCAGGTCTGAACCCGGAAATAAAATATCTCTGTGCCCTGGTCACTGTCGTACTCGGCGGTGCCTGCATCACTGCACAAACACGAAGCCTCGTGACAGAAGAACTCTCCCTGCTTCCCTATCTCGCATCCAAGCTTGTGAATGCGCTGATCGTCATAGTACTATTCTTATTCTTCGCCAAGATCATCTAAGAGATTGTCATCCTCAGCTTCCTTGGCAGGTTCGTCATGGTAAGAACCTGTGATCGCTGCTGCCTGTGCTGTCTGAGGTGCCAGCTCCTGGCGATTGTGGTTTACAACTTCCAGACAGCTCTGCAGAGAGTCGATGAAAGTCTTGTATTTGCCACCTGCATCCTCCAGTGTCTGGTTCAGGACAGATCCGATGTTTGCCATCATGTCATCTGTGTAAGTGATCGCGCTCAGACGAATGCTGTTGGCATCCTGTGTAGCGGAATCCAGGATCTCCTGTGCCTGCTTGTTGGCAGCGTTGATGGTCTCGTTCGCCTGTGCGTAAGCCTTCTGCATGATCTCGTGCTGTGTAACGAGCTCCTGTGCCTTGGTCTGTGCATCTGCGATCAGGGCATCTGCCTTGGTCTGTGCATCCTCAAGGATCGCATCTTTGTTGCTGATGATCTTCTGATATCTCTTGATCTCATCCGGAGTCTTAAGACGAAGTTCTCTTAAGTACTCTTCCATCTCTTCTTTATTTACAACGATCTTGGTTGCTGATAAAGGCTGAAATTTACAGCCTTCTATAAATTCATCGATTTCGTCGATAAGCTGTTCAATTCTGCTGCTCATAGTACATTCTCCTTATATTTTGTCTTTTTCCTGCATCTTCAGGAGTAGTTCCTGAATGATCTCTGCCGGTGCAAAACTGGATAAATCTCCTCCAAATCGGGCTACTTCCTTCATAATGGTGGAGCTTACATAAGCGTACTCCAGACTTGTGGTCAGGAATACGGTATCTACATCCGGAGCCAGAACACGGTTGGTCTGAGCCATCTGAAGCTCATACTCAAAATCAGTAACCGCACGAAGCCCACGTACAATGACCTGGGCCTGGTTCTCTCTGGCAAAGTTCACAGAAAGTCCGTCAAATGGCTTGATAATCACATTCGGGATATCCCTGGTCGCCTTTTCTAATATATTAACACGTTCTTCCACAGAAAACAACGGACTTTTTGCAGAATTCTGCAAAACCCCGACTACAACTCTGTCAAAAGATACGCTTGCGCGCCTGATGACATCCAGATGACCATAGGTTGCCGGATCAAAACTTCCCGGATAAACTGCTGTTACCATAGGTATTTCTCACTTTCTTTTGTGCAAAAAAATATGCTTATTGGTCTTGTATTCTTTGGAACGGCTCAGTTCATAGCCAAATTCTTCCACATAAGAGAAGTCCGTATGAAGGTCTGCCTCAACGATGATCAGGGTATCCTCATCCGCGAGGGAGCTATCCTGCAGATACTCCAGCACCTGTCTCTCCAGCTCATTGTTATACGGTGGATCCATAAAAATACAGTCGAATGCAGCCTGCCCTTCCATAGAACGAAGAGCCTGCAGTACATCCATGTTCAGCAGTTTACCATGTTCAGCCAGCTTTGTAAATGCAAGATTTTCCCGGATGCAGGCGCATGCCTTGGGATTTTTCTCAACGAAGGTCGCATGTTCTGCGCCTCTGCTGAGTGCCTCGATCCCGATTCCACCGCTTCCACTGAAAAGATCCAGGAAGGTGCTGTCCGGAATGTATGGCTGCAGAATATTAAACAGAGTTTCTTTGATTCTGTCTGTAGTTGGTCTTGTTTCCATGCCAGGCACTGTCTTGAGTGCAAGACGTCTGGCAGTTCCAGCGATTACTCTCATTTCAGATTCAGTCTCCAATCCAGGTCGCCGCGTGCAAGTCCGAGAATCAGAAGTTCTGCCGTTGCGATATTCGTAGCGACCGGTATATTATATTGATCACACCTCATAACGATGGCGTGGATGTCCGGTTCTTTCGGATCCATCATGACCGGATTGTAAAACAGGATGACCATGTCAAGATCCTGTCGTTCTACCATTTCCATAAATTGCTTATCTCCGCCTATACTTCCTGCAAGGAACTTATGCACATGAAGGTTTGTGGCTTCCTCAATCCGCCTTCCGGTTGTTCCGGTAGCATAAACCTCATGCTTGGCGAGAATATTCTTGTAGGCGATACAGAAATCTTCGATAAGTACCTTTTTGCTGTTGTGTGCAATGATTCCTAAATTCATCGTTCATCTCTCCATTTTCACCAATACATTACTGGTTTTTTAGTTTTAAGCTTATTTGTTACTGTTAACGTGGTAAAC
Source organism: Blautia intestinihominis (assembly GCF_040096655.1). Classification (NCBI taxonomy): domain Bacteria; kingdom Bacillati; phylum Bacillota; class Clostridia; order Lachnospirales; family Lachnospiraceae; genus Blautia; species Blautia intestinihominis. Next base: position 8,118 of record NZ_JBBMEI010000026.1, read on the forward strand.
AGTAACACTTATTTTTGTTTATTATAACAAGTTACCAAAAAAAGTGCAATTAAATCTTTCAAACTTATACACAATTCATAGAAATTTAATATTTTCATATTTCTGGCAGATTATACGCTAAATTCCAGTGTATTATTTCGATAAATCCACATACTAGCATTGTAACACAAACACAAAAACAACCAAGGAGGAATCAATCATGTCAAACAATACTTCTTCTAACAAAGCAGTCGTACCAGAAGCAAAAGGCGCACTGGACCGTTTTAAATTCGAAGTAGCAAATGAATTAGGTGTACCGCTCACAGATGGATACAACGGAAACCTTACCTCCAAACAGAATGGTTCCGTCGGCGGATATATGGTTAAAAAAATGATCGAGCAGCAGGAAAGACAGATGTCTTCCGGAAGCCAGGGCGGTCAGTATTAATCTTTATCTCTCTGCCTGAAAGGGTCAAAAAGCTCAGATGAACAGATCATCTGAGCTTTTTATTGTTCTTATAATCCAAGAAATCCTGTAATATCACCATTGATGACATAGTGTGCCCCATTGTCTTCTGGTTTGATATATACTTTTAAGTCTTCAAGTTCTGATTCTTTTCTGCCCATCTCTTCTGTCCAGATCTTTTTGATGCTCTCAACAACATCCTTTGCATATATCTCTTTGCCAAGCCACTGTACGAATACTTCTGTAGTTGCTTCTGCTTTCTTTGCAGCTGCTTTTCTGGTTGTTCTCTTCGCAGTGGTTTTCTTCTCTGTTGTCTTTTCTTCGGTTGTCTTCTTGACAGCAGTTCTCTTTCTGGTTGTCTTCTTTGCAGGTGTTTTTACTTCTTCAGTTATTTTCTCGGTTACTGTTGCTTTGACCGGCTCTTTTGTCTCCGGTTCTGCAGCGAGCTTTGCAGGAGCCTCTTTTTCGATAGCCGTCTTCGCAGTTGTTGTCTTAGGTTCTGCCTTTTTTGTCGTTGTTCTTGTAGCCATAATAGCCTCCTTACAAGGTGAAAAATAGTTTTTACGGTACTAAAATACCACGTTTTCCCGGGTTTGGCAATATTTTCTTTTCAGAGGGCGATGTTTTCTGTCGCATTCTGGCTGTAATGTTCCATCCGTTCTCTCAAAGATCTGTGCTGTTCAAGATCAAGTTCCGGGTCCAGGGAAAGGATCTCTTCTGCCGCTTCGCTGGCTTCTTTGAGGATCGTGGAATCGTTGTAGATATCACCGATCCGAAATTCCATATCACCACTCTGACGGATCCCGAACAAGTCGCCGGGGCCACGGAGTTTGAGGTCTTCGCCTGCGATATAAAAGCCATCATTTGATTTGTTCAGGATCTCCAGACGTTTCGAAATCTGATCCTGATTTCCCTGGATAAAAATACAGTAAGACTGGTATTCTCCACGTCCTACACGGCCACGGAGCTGATGAAGCTGTGCCAGGCCAAAACGTTCGGTATTTTCGACCATCATGACGGTGGCATTCGGCACGTTCACGCCTACCTCAACAACGGTTGTCGAGACAAGCACCTGGATCTCACCGGCTGCAAAAGATTCCATCACGCGGTTCTTTTCTTTGGGTTTCATCTTACCGTGGAGGTATTCGATCCGAATGTCGGATGGAAGGTTTTCCTTGAGTTTCTGTGTATAGTCGAGAACATTTTCGGCTTCCATTTCCTCGCTCTCTTCTACCATCGGACAGATAACGTATGCCTGTCTGCCTTCTCGTACCTGCTTCTCTATGAAAGAGTAGGCTTTGGGGCGGTATGAAGTATTGACAACGCAGTTTTTGATCGGGAGACGCTTTGCCGGAAGTTCATCGATCACGGAGATATCAAGATCTCCGTAAAGAATGATCGCCAGTGTTCTCGGGATCGGCGTTGCGCTCATGACAAGGACATTCGGCGGATTTCCTCTCGTTGTCAGGGCTTCCCTCTGTTTGACACCGAAACGGTGCTGCTCATCTGTAATGACCAGGGCAAGGTTTGCGTATTCGACTTTTTCCTGGATCAGCGCATGCGTACCGATGATGATAGAAGCTTCTCCGGAAGCAATGCGCTCGTAGGCGATGCGTTTTTCTTTTGCCGTATCAGAACCGGTCAGAAGAATGGTCGGAAAAGAAAGTCCCTGTTCTTCCATCAGTTTCAGAAAGCCTTCGTAATGCTGCCTTGCAAGGACTTCTGTCGGGGCCATCAGTGCCGCCTGATAACCATTGTCTGCCACAAGAAACATCGCGAGAAATGCGAGGATCGTCTTGCCGCTTCCAACGTCCCCCTGTACAAGCCGGGACATCATCGTTCTTCCGGCGAGGTCGCGTTCGATCTCATGCCAGGCATTGAGCTGTGCATTTGTAAGTGAATAGGGAAGCCGCTCGATGACTTCCTCTGTCAGCCAGGTTTCTTTGACCGGAAAGCAGTTCGGTGTCTCCTCTGCTTTTTCCTTCATTCTTCTCACAGAAAGAATAAAGAGAAGAAATTCATCAAAAACAAGACGTTTCCTGGATACCAGAAGTTCCTCTTTGTTCTTCGGGAAATGTATGGTTTTGAGAGCATAATTGACATCTGCGAGTCCGTAACGTTCTCTGAGTTCTTCCGGAAGATACTCACTCTGCATGGGCAGATCTTCCAGAAGCTGTGTGACCATTTTGACAACGGTTTTGTTGGAAAGTCCTGCCGTCAATCCGTATATCGGCTGGAGATTGTGAAGGATCTCCTCATACGCTGACGGAGTGAAGATCTCCGGATGTTCCATCTCAAGCTTTCCCTGTTTGCGCACGATCCTGCCTCGGAAAACGAACCAGCTTCCTTTCCTGAGGGTTTTCTTGAGATATGGAAGATTGAACCAGACTACAGGGAATTTCCCGCTCTGATCAGCAATGTTTACAGAGATGATCTGTCTGCCTCTCACGGAATTAACATAAACGCCGGAACATACCGCAGCGGAGACGGCCTGCACCGTCCCCTCCTTAAGTTCTGCGATATCTACCGGCGTTTCATATTCATCATAATTTCTTGGATAGTAGAGCAGGAGATCGTCAGTATCATAGATTCCAACCTTCTGGAAAAGCTTCTCTGTCTTCTCTCCTACACCTTTTAGGGTTCTTAAACTCTGTGCCATTTGTCCTACTCAACAGAAATGATGTAATAATAGATCGGCTGTCCGCCATAGTTTACTTCTACTTCACAGTCCGGATATTTCTCTTCCAGAGTGGCTGCAAGTTCCTCTGCCTTCTCCTCGGAAGCATCTGCACCATAATAAACACTGATAACCTCTGCATCATCTGTCATCATGGCTGCTACCGTATCCTCTGCGACCTTTTCTTTGCCGCTGCCTACTGCAAGGATTCCCTTGTCACCGATACCCATGATATCTCCCTCATGGATCTCATTATCCTCGATTCTGGTATCTCTGACTGCATAGGTGATCTGACCTGTCTTAACTCTTGCGATCGCTTCGGTCATCTCTTCGGTGTTTTCTTCGAGAGACTTCTCCGGTACGTAGCTGATGAGAGCAGTAACTCCCTGCGGAACTGTCTTGGTCGGAACAACGATGATCTTCTTGTCCTCGGTAAGATCTCTTGCCTGGTTTGCTGCAAGGATGATGTTCTTATTATTAGGAAGGATGTAGATCGCCTTGGCATTGACTTTGTCGATCGCGTTCAGCATATCCTCAGTACTTGGATTCATGGTCTGACCGCCCTCGATCAGATAGTCTACACCAAGTTCTTTGAAGATGTCTGTGAGTCCATCACCTGCGGACACTGCGATGAAGCCAACTTCCTTTGCCGGTTCCTGTTTCTTCTCTTCTTCTGCCTGCTGTTTGGCAAGTTTCTCTGCGTCTTTGATAAGTTTTTCCTGATGTTCTTCGCGCATGTTGTCGATCTTCATACGGGAAAGGGCTCCATAAGTCAGTGCACGCTCGATCGCCTGTCCCGGATGATTGGTGTGCACATGGACTTTGACGATCTCATCGTCTGCAACGAGAACGATGGAATCACCGATGGAAGTCAGGAATTCCTTGAATTTGTGTTCTTCTTCGATCGGAAGCGTTTTGTCCAGAAGGATGATGAATTCTGTACAGTAACCGAATTTGATATCAGCCTCTGCCTGTGGAGAAATCTTGGTCACTGCCGGTCCCGCAGTCTTCTCAAAGTCGGAATAATCTACTTCTTTGCCGAGGAAGCCGTCAATGGCACCTCTTAAAACTTCAAGGAGACCCTGTCCACCGGAGTCTACAACACCTGCTTCCTTAAGAACAGGAAGCATCTCCGGTGTCTTTGCCAGAGTTGCCTCTGCGTGTGCAAAAACTTCCTCAAAAAACGGCTGCAGTTCCTCTGCTTCCGGAGCGATCTCTGCAGCCTTGAGTGCTGCTTCTCTGGCTACAGTGAGGATGGTTCCTTCCTTCGGTTTCATAACTGCCTTGTATGCAGTCTCTACTGCACGGTCCATAGCTGCTGCAACTGCAAGTGCATCGAGTTCCTTAGCTTTCTTAACGCTCTTGGTGAATCCTCGAAGTAACTGGGAAAGGATAACACCTGAGTTTCCTCTGGCTCCACGGAGAGAACCGGAAGAGATCGCCTTGGCAAGAGTCTCCATATCCGGATCTGTCAGTGCACTTACCTCTGCAGCTGCTGACATGATCGTCATTGTCATATTGGTTCCTGTATCTCCGTCTGGTACCGGAAATACGTTTAATTCATTGATCCATTCTTTCTTTGCTTCCAGATTCTTGGCTCCTGCCAGGAACATTCTGGAAAGCACACTGGCATCGATGGTTTTTATATTCAACACGTGTTCCTCCTCTGATTCCTTAGTCTATTGCGCGAACGCCTTCTACGTAAATATTGATCTTGTCGATCTCCATGCCAGTGAAATCCTCTACTTTGTACTTCACATTGCTGACAAGGTTATCGGCGATCGTACTGATATTTACGCCATACGCTACAATCACATGGAAATTCAGGCGGATCTTGTTGTCCTCTGTGATCTTGACACTGATACCATGTTTCAGGCTTTCCATACGAAGCAGCTTGACCAGTCCGTCCTTCATGCTGACTGCTGCCATTCCTACGATCCCGAAACATTCAACTGCCACACTGCCCGCATAGGTAGCAATAACGTCTGTATCAATGACGATCTGCCCTAAGCCGGAATCTATACGTCCATTCATATAGTGACCTCCATAAAAAATTATTATATAAATGTATTATAACCCGTTTTTTTGGATAAGACAATGTTTAATTTCGACATGGGCTGTTCTCATGATTTCTAATATAAAAAGAAGCTGGTCGGATTTGATCTCCAGCCAGCTCATACACGATAGCATTTTTCTTCTTGATATTTCAGCTCCCTGCTTTTGACCTGATCCGATGAAAAACAGGGATTTCTGAAATGTTTCTAGAAAAAAACAGACGGCAGCATTGCCATAGATAAAAAAGATGTATTGCTTAGTTCTATATTAACACTCCCATCCCTATAATTCAAGTGATTTTACTATTATTTTTTTAATTATCCGTGTTTTTATAATTAAATTTTGAAATAAGATATTATTTCACACGTTTTTTCATTTTTACCATATTTTATAACATTTTTTACATATTTACAATATTCCTCATCTCTGTCGTTCCGGTTTCATACTTATAATATATAGTCTGAAAACAGCTATATTTTACCTTGTTTTTGCCCTTTTGAAGAATATTTTGAGATTTTCTATTTTTTTACTTGCAAAACCTGGCTTCATCTGGTAGAATAAAATCTGTTGAAAAAAAGCGTCAAGGAGGTGCTATCATGGCTAAATGCGCAGTTTGTGAAAAAGGTGCTTATTTCGGAAATAATGTAAGTCATTCCCATAGAAGATCCAATAAAATGTGGAAATCCAATGTAAAATCCGTTAAAGTTAAAACAGCTAACGGCGGTGCACAGAAGATGTATGTATGTACTTCTTGTCTGAGATCCGGAAAAGTTGAGAGAGCATAATTCCGAATTATGTATGAACGACCAAGCAGGGCACGGGAATTTTCCCGTGCCTCTTTTTCGTTTTACAATAAACAAAGCTATAAAACATCTGTTTTCATTGTTAATGGCAGAACATATGATAACCACAGAGAAGGCAAAGCCCGGCTGTGACAATAATGACCACATTCTCCTGTATCAGCATGCCGATCACAATTCCTATCCCTATGCAGAAAATCATCAATCCCAGAAGTCTTCCCACACTCTTACCCTCATCTTATGGTCTCATAATATCTTATGCCAAAAACCCCTGTGGAATACAAAAAGCTTTACCGCACCTGCACGATAAAGCTCTTTGATATATCTCTTACTTTTTATTTAAATCTCTGTCTCACTTTCTGTGTCATCACTCTTGCCGAATCCAGAGGCAAATCTGTCTACAAAATCCGGAACCATATCGAGGACTTTGGTGAGTCCGTCCTGATTCTTGACATTGACGAGTTTGGTAGTTCCATTCTGGATGACCAGGACGGCACTTGGGGTCAGTTTACCGGTCATTCCACCGCCGCCGTTGCTCTTCTTGTCACCCTCGAAAGCCCCTGCTCCTACGCCGAAGGAAACATCCACCAGCGGAAGGATGATCGTATCTCCGACATGGATCGCATCTCCGACAACTGTCTTGGCAGAAATAAATGCATCCATTCCTTTAAAAAGAGAATTTACAGTATCCTTAAAATTGTTTTCACCTGACATAACACCAGTCCTCCTTTATTTATGTTTCCATCGTCTGATGACGTATTTTATATTTTTATCAAAATACAGCTCTATGGCTGTTTTAACCAGCATGATCCCGTATACTCTGCCCTTCAGATTCACATTTCCATAGAGAACATTCCGGTTCTCAAAAAGCGGCATGACACGGATACAGTTTCTGTGAAGCGGGATCGTCATTCCAAGGACTGCAAGTACAGAGCCCGTGATCGACGGATCTGTGCAGTCAAATACAAGTTCTCCCTCCACTTTCGTCGGAAATACATGCCGTAAAAGACGAAATGCCCTGGTTTTGACAAGAGATATGGCTTTCTGTGTACGTGGATGTCCGATAAATGCTTTCCACCAGTCAATCTTGTCACAAAGCGCATCCTTCTTTCGGGAGAGATTCTCCAGATCTGCGGGGATCTTCATGATCCTTCGATAGACTGCTTTTATTTTGTCCCAGATCCTTCTGGCTTTATTCCCCAGATCATAAAACAGATTCTTAAGTTTCTCTGCTGTCTGCTGCCATTTGCGTTCTTTCTCGATATCCGGATCTGACAGATCTTCTTCGGATGTTTCCATCTCCGGCCAGGATGCCTGCGGGGTCTCTGCTACTTCCCGGCTGTGCTTTGTCTCATCCCGAGAAAGTTCTTTCGCTTCTATATAAGTCGCATTTCCAGTGCTGTCCTCATCAGTCTCACTGTACTCTATTTCATCATCCATGTCAGGATCTGTTTTCTTCTTGTTCTTACGGTTCCTCAGTTTCTTCAGGACTTTCATGACAGGGATCCCAAATAACCGGAAATCCGATACCGTCTGTCCATTCTGAAACCCAAGAGAAAATGAGATACCGCCAAACAGCCAGCTTACCTTCGCCCGCCCACTGGCAGTGCGGAAGGAACCGGCCTCCTTCGTCCCTTCTGCCCGATACCTTACAGGACAGAATAAAATCAGCAGCAGTGCAAACAGGATCAGCCCCAGTATTATCCCTATAAGGATCAATATAAATTTTATGATCATCCACAAGATATGTAGCATGGCATCACCTGTTCTTCCAATATTCTTCTATCCGGAAATCTCCTGTCGCATCGTAGACTTCCTGAATGATCTCCACAACCATATCCACAGCCTCGTCCTTATCGCCGGCAAGTCCGATGATCTCCGGACAGATGTCTGCAGCACTCTGCTGGATTATTGTCAGAGCCGGTATGATCTCCAGAAGGTTCCGTGGATTTTCTGAAAAAGTGATAAGATAGACACCCGGCACGATCTTCCCATGATTCAGTTTACGACGGATCTTATCTGCTTTCTTTACGCCCTCGCCAATGCGAAGATCCTTACACCATTTCAGCATCGCTTGCTTCTCCTTCGGCTGTTATTATAGAGGATTTCCTTTTTTTCGGAATCTAAACAGGGCTGCGTCAGAAACACAGCCCTATTGTACATCTTCCATGCAGAGAATCTGAACAGTTATGCTCAATCTCTACGCTGTTTGCCCCAGAGTCCCTGACTCCGTAGTTCCAGATATTCCTGGTAAGCCTTCTCCACGATCTGCTTCTCATTCGAGAAACGAAGCAGATGATAGATCTCATGGAATTTGTAATACCCGGAATCCACAAAAAACTCTTCTCTCTGAGGTCTGCTATGATAATTATCAGCCGTCATCAGATACCAATGTACTTCCTTTGTAACGATATCCTCCGGAACTGTGAAATTATAATGGCTCTTGCCGATATACTTGACTACGGTAGCCTTCACGCCAGATTCTTCCTGCACTTCCCGAAGTGCTGTCTGAATATGCGTCTCACCTGGTTCTACAGTTCCCTTTGGCAGCACCCAGCCTTCATAACGGTTCTTATAAGACTTGTAAAGTGCCAGTATCTTGCCACGATAAATTACCACACCGCCACAGCTCGTTGCTTCTATCATGTTGCAATTTCCTCCTGTACTGCGTGTGAGTTGTTACTGTTCACTCCGTTCACAGTAACTGTAAGTTTCATACACTGAACTGTTAATAGTATAACTCTTTTTGGACAAACTGGCAACCTTAATCGTTATTCGATCAGTCAAAATAATATGCATCAAAGACATCCGCCGCGATCGGCACTGCCGCCTCGCTTCCGGTACCACCATCCTCGACGATGACAGAAACCACGATATCCGGATTATCAACATTAGAATATCCGACAAACCAGGAATGGCTTGCACCACTTTCGTTGTATTCAGCAGAACCGGTCTTTCCTGCCACTGTATAGCCTCTTCCATTCAGAGAAGAAGCTGTACCGTTCTGTACAACCCCCTTCATCAGTTCTCCGAGGAGAGATGCTTCGTTGTCTGTCATCAGACGTTTATATGCTTCCGGCTCTGTGGTATCCACCTCATCACCGGCATGATTCTGCACCTTGTCGATCAGATATGGTTTCATCAGAACACCGCCGTTTGCAATGGAACTTGTGATCAGTGCCATGTGCATCGGAGATACCAGGGTATTTCCCTGACCGATCGCCGTCTGCATCGTGAGCGGAACTCCAGAGCTTCCATTTAAAGTAAAGGAGCTCTTACGATAGGATCTCAGCGGAAGCTTCTGATTAAACAGAAGGTTCTCGCTTGTCTTAAGAAGTGCAGCTCCGCCAAGCTGTGTTCCCATCTCCGCAAATGCACAGTTACAGGATTTCGCGAATGCCGCATAAAAATCCTCCTGTCCGTGAACGGTTCCTCCATAACACTGGATCGTATGGTCTTCTTTTGTGATACTTCCCTGGCAGTCATAGGAAAATCCGTTAAACGTTCCATGCTGACGAAGATAAGTCAGTGCTGTAACAATCTTGAAGGTCGATCCCGGAGGATACTGTCCCATTGTCGCACGGTTCAAAAGGCTGCTGTTTGTCTCATCATTTACAAGCTGTTCCCAGTTTGCTGCAATCGTATTCGGATCAAAATCCGGCTTGCTGACCATCGCAAGGATTTTTCCTGTAGATGGCTGAATGACCACAACAGCTCCTCTTCTGTCGCCCAGAGAATTATAGGCTGTTGTCTGAAGATCTGCATTCAGGGTGGAAACCACTGTATCTCCCACATTCTTGGCACCCATAAATTCGTTTTTGATCTGGGTCAGAAAGAATTCATGAGAACTCAGCAGCTGGAAATTTGCCTCCGACTCCAGACCGCTTTTGCCATTGGTATCATATCCGACAACATGTGCAAAAATATTGGAATACGGATAAGAACGTTCTTCCGTTCCGTCATCGCTGACATTCGTCTGTGCGAGTATTTCACCGTCTGAAGACATAATATTTCCCCTCACGACTCTGTCTGCAAATGTATCCTGCCTTGTATTATAAGGGCTGTTGATAAAGCTGTCTCTCTTTATGGCATTGAAATACACCAGATACCCTGCCAGTCCCAGAAAAATAAGCACAAAGAAGACAGATACAAATGTATATTCTTTATTTCTTGCCCGACGTCTTTTAGAAGCGGCGTGTTCTGTCGCCAATCTCCTCTCTTGCTCTGATTCTCTGTAATGCTTCCTTTTTTCGTTTCTCAAATTCCTCGTCCTCGTCTTCTCTCAAAATATACAGTCCCTGAATGATCGCCAGCATGAGGATCGTACTCAGAAGAGAACTTCCTCCATAGCTTACCAGCGGAAGAGTAACACCTGTCATAGGGATAAATTTGGTAGCACCGCCGATCGTCAGGAATACCTGAAATGCATACTCTGTTCCAAGCCCCAGCGCGATCAGCTTATAAAAAGGATTGATGATACGCAGCGCGATATTGACGATCATCAGGAAGAAACTCATGCACACCAGGATCAGGCAGATTGCAAAAATCCCTCCCAGTTCTTCACAGATCGCGCTGAAGATAAAGTCATTCTTGACAACCGGAATGGACTCCGGTGATCCCTGGCAGAGTCCCATGCCGAACCAGCCGCCAGTTCCGATCGCAAACAGTGACTGTACGATCTGGTAGCCTTCGTTCTGGTAAACTGCCATCGGATCCTTCCATGCGCTGACCCTCTGTCTGACATGGCCAAACAGATGATAGGCGACCACTGCTGCCCCGCTTCCGCCTACAAGTCCAAGTCCCAGATATCCGACATTTCTGGTAGATACATAGACCATGACCAGATAAGCCACAAAAAAGATCACGGCACTTCCAAGGTCCCTGGAAAGCACCAGTATCCCCACATGGAAAGCTGCAACTGCCGATACCTGTACCACAGCTTTAAGACTGGTATCTCTGGACAAAAATGATGCCATAAAGAATACAAAGGTAATCTTGATCGCCTCTGATGGCTGCACACCCAAAAGTGTCAACTTCGCTCCATAGCTGGTTCTGGCCAGAAGAAATACTGCTGCCAGAAGTACAACGCCTATTCCTGCATATATCCAGGTCAGTTTGCGAAGAAAACGCATCTTACGGATCATGACCGGTATTGCAAGCGCAACAGCACTGGCACCGGCCGCAACAAGAAGCTGCTTGGTAGCCATCGTGATGTCAAGACGGCACAGCATGATAAATCCAACACTCAAAAGCATGCACATATTATTCAGAAGCAGCAATGATGCTTTCTTGTACAAGACTCTGTACAGGATCTGGATCACTGCAAAAAAGATCTGCATTTCTATATAAAAACGTACCACCTTGTAATCAAACGTCTTGAGGTAGATCACAAGAAACGCAGTGAAGTCGATAAAAAAGATCAGGATAAGCTGCTGACGCAGAAGCTCATTCCTCTCCTCTTCATCCGGCTGACGCACGGTATAAAAACAATGAAACGTATAGACGATCATCAGCGTCAGGATGATGTATTTGGATAATTCTACTATTACATTGATCATATGCCCCTACTCGGCTCCTCTTTTAAAATGTCCTTTGGTAAAGTTCCTTTCGGCAGGTATACGGTTATGATAATATACCCCCAGAAATTCATCCAGAATCTGCTCTGTTTCCTTAGCTGTCTCCATAGTCAGGGAAATACGTAAGGACTGCATCCCAAGTGCAAGCACCTGCTTCGACTCCTTAAGAAGTCCATACGGCAGACTATTATAGATTATATTATAGCAGCGTTCTTTTGTTTTTGTAGTTCCTGTTTTCCATGGGTGGCAGACACAGACTGCTGTAAATTCCTTGTCGTATCTGTCCTTCAGGACCATACTGCCCTCGCACATATCACAGGAAGCGATATTTTTGCGGACGCACTGCGCTGACTGCATCAATGGAATATATCCATATACGATAAGCTCACTGTTCCTGTTATCCCTGTGACGCATTTCCGCTTCTTTCAGTTCCAGAGGTACCGTATTCTTAAGAATGTCCTGTTTCTCCCAGAAATCGACGGCTTCGTTATTCCAGGTATACATCGTTGCATCCAGAACCGCAGATTTCTCAAGGCCCTGTTTTTTCAGCATTCCATAGGATTCCAGATTTCTCACAAGAAATCCCTTCATTCCTTCCTCAAGCCACCTTAAAGCAGTCTCAAAAAAATGCTCCGGTGCCTGTTCTCTGGTGATATAAGGAAATGCAAGATACAGTTCTTTCTGGTTCTGAATGCCCCTGGCCATTGCCTGCTCCATAACAAAATATGGAAGATACAATCCCTGAACTTCGTCTCTCTGCCATGCTGTCTCTGCCTGCTCCATCGTTTCGCAGGATATGAACATGCCTGGTATACTGCCATTCTTTCCGGCAGGACTCCCTTCCATTGTGGCAAACACTGGTCTGTCCGCTGCTTTCCGGTACATCGGCGCACAAAGTTCTTCTCCCAATGCTGCCAGAGCGTTTCTCCTGAGTTCATTAAGAAGTTTCACCGGAACAAAGATATTTCCATCCATCTGGATATCCAGGGATTCCCATTCAAATTCAGTATTTCCCAGTTTCTCCATCTGTTTGCGGATACGCTCCTCTGACATCGGATGTTCCTTGGCAAACTGGACTTCTCCATCGGAAACCACCACCTGCCTGTCCCCGCAGGAAACCTGCAGGATTGCCGGGCTCTCCGGGTAAAGCATCAGGCTTCCGGTGATCTTCTCCTTACATTTCGTAAGTTCTCCGGATACGCCGCCGGTCTTCTTCTCATTGGAGAATGCCATCATGGACGGACCGTTGTGCTGCTTATAATAGCCCGTGCAGGAACCGCCTCTGTTAAAGATATCTAAAAGATATTTCCTGTCTTTGTCTGTCACCTGATAATTTTGTCTGTTCTCTAACAATATGTCCAGATATTTCCGATACATACCTGTCACCCCGGCTGTATATCCCGGCTGTTTCATTCTTCCCTCGATCTTGAGCGACATCACGCCCGCTTCTACAATCTCCGGCAGAATATCCAGTGTACAGATATCCTTAAGACTCAGAGGACACAAATCCTCTGTCTTCGGAAATTTCCTGTCCTCTCCCTTACGGACCTGGTAAGGAAGCCTGCATGGCTGTGCGCATCTTCCACGGTTGCCGCTCCTGCCTCCGAGGATGCTGCTCATCAGGCACTGCCCGGACAGACTGTAGCAAAGAGCCCCATGGACAAACGCTTCGATCTCAATACTGCTTTCCTTGTGCATGGCAGCCAGTTCCTCAAGGCTTAATTCCCTGGCAGCAACGACACGTGCCGCTCCCTGTTCCTCAAGGAATTTCATTCCCTCCGGTCCGGTAACTGCCATCTGTGTGCTGGCATGGATATGCATGTCCGGAAAATTTCTGCGGATGAACTGAAAAACGCCAAGATCCTGAACAATGACCGCATCCAGTCCCGCCTCATACAGCGGTTTCAGGGAATCAAAAAGTTTTTCCCTGATCTCACGGTTCTTAAGCAGTGTATTTACTGTGAGATACAGCTTCCTGCCATGAATGTGCGCTGTCCGGATCGCACGGATCAGTTCTTCCTGTGTAAAATTCTGCGCGTAAGCTCTTGCCCCGAAATCCGGTCCGCCTACATAAACTGCATCTGCACCGGCTCCGATCGCAGCCTCGAATCCCTCATAGGAACCTGCCGGTGAAAGTAATTCTATTTCCTGTTTCTTCAAATGAGATTTTCCTTTCATCTGATCATTCTGTAACAAATAAAGAGGACTACCGAAGCAATCCCCTCCCTACTCTTACTTAAGCAACTTATCTATCTCTTCTTCCAGTTCCTTGACCTTCCCTTCGAGAAGTTCCTTCTGTGTTCTGGCATCCTGTTCTTTCTTCTCAGTTTCTTCGATCTTCATGCGGAGTGCGATCAGTTCATGCTTTAATTCATACATCTCCTGATCCTTCTGCTGAAGATCCTGCTCAAAGATCTCTGCCTGCTTCTTTGCCTTGAAATAATCATCTGTAACATTCAGGCTGAGCAGGGTGTGCTTTGTCTCCATTGGCTGACGGGAATATCCCGGCATTTCGCTCAATTCAGACATTTTGTTATTTATATATGATGCCACTTTCTGGAAATACTCTTCAGATTCGTAACCACCAAGAGTTATGATCTTCCCTCCGATGACTACCTGCGCCGTATTTTTGACTGCCATAACAAGCCTCCCGTATCTTAAACTTTCATCCTTCTTCCATAACGGAAGCCGACCAGATTTTTACAAATCTATGGCGTAGTAATACTCCTCACGCCTTGTCTGTACTCCATTATAATCGAATTTTGTAAAAATGTATAGGAATTTTTACGAATTTCTTTCAATTCCGAGATGCTTATAGGCAAGTGCGGACGCTGTACGGCCTCTCGGGGTCCTGTTGAGGAAGCCATTCTGTAGAAGATATGGCTCATAAACATCCTCCAGAGTGCCTGCATCCTCCCCGATCGCTGCCGCCAGAGTCTCCAGACCAACCGGTCCTCCCTGGAAGTTTACGATCAGTGTCTTGAGGATCCTCCGGTCGATCTTGTCCAGTCCATATTGATCCACTTCAAGAAGATCCAGTGCAAAAGAAGCTACATCATAAGTGATCTTTCCATCGTATTTGACCTGTGCAAAATCACGGACTCTCTTGAGAAGACGGTTTGCAAGGCGCGGGGTTCCTCTGGAACGCTTGGCGATCTCTGCCGCACCCCTCGTATCGATCTCAACACCAAGGACATCTGCTGAACGAAGGATGATCGTCTGAAGTTCTTCCTTATTATAGAATTCCAGATGGTGCATCACCCCAAAACGATCCCGGAGCGGTGCAGAAAGAAGTCCTGCCCTCGTTGTCGCTCCGACCAGGGTAAATTTCGGAAGATCAAGACGGATAGATCTCGCAGAAGCACCCTTGCCGATCATAATGTCGATTGCAAAATCCTCCATCGCCGGATAAAGGACCTCCTCCACCTGACGATTCAGGCGGTGGATCTCATCCACAAACAGGATATCTCCCTCCTGGAGATTATTGAGGATCGCCGCCATCTCACCCGGCTTCTCGATCGCCGGACCGGATGTTACCTTCATATGGGTTCCCATCTCATTGGCGATGATCCCGGATAAAGTAGTCTTACCAAGTCCCGGAGGTCCGTAAAACAGGACATGGTCGAGGGCATCGTGTCTCTGTTTCGCGGCTTCTATATAGATCTTGAGTGTGTTTTTGGTTTTTTCCTGACCAATGTATTCATCGAGGGTCTGTGGACGGAGGTTTCCCTCCAGAGGCAGATCCTCCTCTGTCACATCTGTTGTGATCATTCTTTTTTCCATTTATCATTACTCCATTATAATTGTTTGAGGGCAGCCTTGAGGATTGCTTCCACATCGCCCGGGTCTACATCTGTGACTCTGCGGACTGCCTTGAGTGCCTCGGAACTGCTGTAGCCAAGTGCTGTCAGGGCTTCCACTGCCTCCTGGCGTCCATCATGGAAATCTGCACCAGCAAGGACTGCCGCCTCCTGCTCATGTGCCAGTTTCTTCTCAAACGCATCCTCCAGTTTCAGTTTATCCTTCAGTTCAAGGATCAGTTTCTGGGCGGTTTTTTTACCGATCCCAGGCGCTTTGGAAAGAGCCTTGACATCATCAGAGAGTACCGCGAACCGAAGCTCATCAGAAGTAAGTCCTGCCAAAACTCCCAGTGCAGCCTTCGGCCCGATCCCGTTGACACCAAGAAGAAGACGGAACATCTGAAGATCGTCCTTATTCCAGAAACCATATAACTGCATGGCATCCTCACGCACATGGAAATATGTATGGACTTTCACCTTACCTTCCATACGGACCGCCTGCTCGATCGCCGTCCCTGTCATAAAAACCTCATATCCGATCCCGCCTGTCTCTATGATCACAGAATTCTCTGTTGTATCTGCCACCTGGCCGCAAATGAATGAAATCATGCAAACTCTACTCCTGCTCTAATCAAATTTTTTTCCTGTTTTTCAATCATAACATAACAAAAAGCAAAAAGCAAACATCTATTCGAAAAGATCCCGGTCAGAGAAGCATTGCCTCTCACGGCCGGGATCTTATTCATATGATATGAGGTTTTAGAGAATGACTTTTCTCGGGCATACTTCTTTACATGCACCGCAGTTTGTACATTTGTCGTAATCGATGTGTGCACAGAAGTCTGTAACAGTGATCGCACCGTTCGGACAGGTCTTCTCACACTTCTTACATCCGATACATCCAAGTTCGCAGGCAGTTGTAACAGCCTTGCCTTTGGCATGGGAGCTGCAGCCTACGAAAGTCTTCTGCTCGTATGGTGCAAGCTCGATCAGATGATGCGGGCATTTTGCGATACATTTACCACAGGCTTTACATGCATCACGGTCTACGACTGCAACACCGTTCACGATGTGGATCGCATCAAACGGACAGGCTTTTACGCAGCTTCCGAATCCCATACATCCATAGGAACAGGCTTTGGCACCGCCGCCCGGGATGAATGCCATCATTTCACAGTCTTCTACACCTGTGTAAGTGTAGTTGTCTTTTGTTTTTTCACAAGTTCCGGTACATTTTACGAAAGCAGCCATACGTGCACTCTCGACAACTTCCTGTCCCATGATCCCTGCGATCACTTTTCCAACTGCTTCGCCGCCTACCGGACATGCATTGACCGGTGCTTCTCCTTTGGCGATCGCTGCTGCCAGACCATCACAGCCCGGGTATCCACATCCACCACAGTTGTTTCCCGGAAGTGCTTCACGGACAGCAACTTCCTTCTCATCGACTTCTACCGCAAACTTCTTGCCGGCAACGCCGAGGAAGATTCCAATAAAGAGGCCCACTGCTGCAACAACGACAGTTGCCACGATAATTGCATTAATATCCATAATCTACGCCTCCTTCGTTACTTAAGCAGTCCGGAAAATCCGAAGAATGCGATCGCCATCAGACCTGCTGTAAGCAGTACTTTCGGGAAGCCCTGGAAAGATTCCGGAACATCATTGTATTCAGTTTTTTCTCTGATACCAGCCATCAGGGTGATAGAGATCGTAAATCCGACTGCTGTTGCAAATCCGTTTACAGTTCCCTGAAGGATATTGTAGCTTTTCTGTACGTTTGTCAGGGCAACACCAAGAACTGCACAGTTTGTTGTAATCAGAGGAAGGTATACACCGAGTGACTGATAAAGTGCCGGCATGCCTTTCTTGAGGAACATCTCAACAAACTGAACAAGTGCTGCAATGATAAGAATAAATACGATCGTCTGTAAATATTCCATTCCTGTCGGTACCAGGATGAAGTTGTAGATCAGACCTGTTACAAAGGAAGACAATGTGATAACGAAAATGATCGCACCACCCATTCCTGCTGCCGTTTCGATTCTCTTGGATACACCGAAGAACGGGCAGAGTCCGAGAAACTGGCTTAAGACTACGTTGTTGACGATCGCAGAGCTTACCAGGATCAGTAATAATTCTTTCATGCTTCCTTGCCTCCTTTGCACATTGTATTGTTGCAGGTATCACAGCCTGCACAGCATCCACAGCCTTCACTCGGGTCAATACCTCTCTTGGCAGCACCGATCTTGAATTTATTCTGGATCGCTGCAAGCATTGCGAGAACGAAGAATGCTCCAGGTGCAAGGATAAAGATTGTGATCGGCTCATATCCAAATTTTCCGCCTGCTGCGAGTGGAAGTATCTGATGTCCAAAGATCTGTCCGGCACCGAGAAATTCACGGACTGCACCGATGCAGGTGATACTTAAGGTAAATCCAAGTCCCATACCAATACCATCAAATAATGACGGGATCGGAGGATTCTTGGAAGCATATGCCTCTGCACGGCCAAGGATGATACAGTTTACAACGATCAGAGGGATATAGATTCCAAGTGCGGAATACAGGCTTGGGATAAATCCCTGTAAAAGCATCTGTACGATGGTTACGAAAGATGCAACGACAACGATAAATGCCGGCATACGAACTCCATCCGGAATGAATTTCCTAAGAAGGGAGATCATAAGGTTGGACATTGCAAGGACTACTGTTGTGGTAAGTCCCATTCCGATACCGTTGATCGCGGATGTGGTAACTGCCAGTGTAGGACACATACCCAGTACCAGCACAAAAGTCGGATTTTCTTTGATAATACCGTTTACAAGACGTTCAGCAGGTGTATTTGCTTTCATGACTCTGCTCCTCCTTCCACATAACGAAATGCACAAAGGCCGGCATTTACACCGTTTGTCATGGCATTTGTAGTAATTGTGGCACCACTGATCGCATCGATCTGGTCGTCAGATGTGGCACCTGTCTTGGTATATTCGAATTTTTCTACGTTCTTATCCTTAAACTGATCCTGGAAATCCGGATTCTTGGCTTTCATACCAAGTCCGGCTGTCTCGCTGATGGACAGGATGGAGATTCCGTTTAAGGTTCCGTCGTTCTGAATTCCCATGGTGAACTGGATGTCTCCGCCATATCCTTCAGAATCTGTAACGTTGAGTGCATAGCCGATCGTCTCACCGGAAGCATCCTTGGCTTCCATGATCTCGTTGATCGTCTGTGCATTGAAATTATTCTCTGCAAGGTTTGCTGCCAGTGCATCAGCATCTACATCATATACTTCAAAGCTGTCTGCATCTTCAAATACAGCCTTGTATGCTTCCTGTTTGGACTGCTCCTGCTGCTGTGCGATAGGACCTGCTGTGATATCCTGGACTACGCCAAGTGCAAGACCGGCAACAAGCGTGATCGCTGTAATCGCGATCGTATCTTTTACAATACTCATGCTTTTTTACCTCCTTTTCCAAAAGCAACCGGTTTGGTCACTTTCTCGATAAGCGGTACCAGAAGGTTACAGAAGATGATCGCATAGGAAACACCCTCTGCGGATCCGCCAAAGAGACGGAAGATCGCTGTGACAACACCAAGACAGCATCCGTAAAGTAACTGTCCCTTCGGTGTGATCGGGGTCGTTACATAGTCAGTTGCCATGAACCATGCACCAAGCATCAGACCGCCGCCAAACAGATGGCTGAAAAGATAGTTTACATCAAATCCCTTGCCTGTTCCAAGCATATAAAGGATTACAAATACTGCAAAACTTCCGATATATGTAAGCGGGATCTTGAGGTCGATGACTTTGAATGCAAGCAGGATCACTGCACCGATCAGGATCGCGATTGCAGAAGTCTCACCGATGGTTCCGTGAATATTACCGATGAACAGGTTCTTTACAGAGATGGAATCTGCTGTGAATCCGCTGTTCTTAAGTTCTGCAAGAGCAGTTGCTCCTGTAACAGTATCAATACAGTGATATCCGCTCAGCTTGTCCACTGCGAAATCTGTCATTTTGCCTGCAAAGGAGATCATCAGGAAACATCTTGCAGCAAGTGCCGGGTTCATGAAGTTCTGTCCCAGACCGCCGAAAAGCTGTTTTACAACGATGATTGCAAAGGCACTGCCGAGTACCGGCATCCACAGCGGGATCTGCGGCGGCATGTTGAGCGCAAGCAGAAGTCCTGTAACAACTGCACTGAAATCATTGATTGTGTTCTTTTTATGCATAAGACGGTCATACAGCCATTCAAAAAAGACGCTGGACGCAACCGTCACGAGTACAACAAGAAGTGCACGGAAGCCGAAGTTCCAGATACCAAACAGTGTGGTAGGAAGCAGCGCAAGTGCAACGAGCTGCATGATCCGGCTTGTTGTCATTTTGTCCCTGACATGAGGATTAGATGATACATTTAACATTTGTTCCATTTTGTTCCCTCCCCCTATTTCTTCTTACGGCTGGCAAGAACCATTTTACGCATAGATTTGATACTCTGGGTCAGCGGTCTCTTCGCCGGACAGATATAACTGCAGCATCCACATTCGCAGCATTCCATACCATCCAGTGCTTCAAAACCTGCCATATCACCACGTTCAGCCAGCGTAGCCAGACGAGCCGGAAGAACATGACCGGGACAGACACCTACACAACGGCCACAGTTGATACATGCCGTCTGGATCTTCTGTGCCTCAGCTACTGCATCATGCTCCAGGAAAAGGAATGCAGAGGTTGTCTTGGTGCACGGGATATGAAGGTCATATAACGGGAATCCCATCATCGGACCACCGGAGATGATTTTCTCGATCTTGGCTTTCAGTCCGCCTGCTGCATCGATCAGTTCAGACATATCGGTTCCTGTATAAACACTGAAGTTCTTAGGCTCTTTGATGCCGTCACCTGTTACAGTCACAACTCGATCCATGACAGGTCTGCCCTGGATAACAGCCTTGTATACAGCAACTACAGTCTCTACGTTGTCTACCACGCATCCAACATCTGCCGGGAGCATCTTGGAGTTGATCTCTCTGCCTGTTGTCGCGTAGATCAGGGTACGCTCACCACCCTGTGGGTATTTGGTCATGAGTTCTTTGACTTCGATCCTCGGGATATCCTTGACCAGTTTCTGCATCTTCTCGATACAGTCCGGTTTGTTGTCCTCGATACAGATATAACCTTTGGCAGAATCAAAGAGTTTCAGGATCACTTTAAGTCCCTCGACTACTTTCTCCGGTTCTTCCATCATTCTGCGGTAGTCACTGGTGATGTACGGTTCGCACTCCGCGCCGTTTACCAGTACGTATTCGATCTTGGAAGGATCCTTCGGTGCCAGTTTGACATGAGTCGGGAAACCGGCTCCACCCATACCTACTACTCCGCCTTCTTTGATACGGTTCAGGATTTCTTCTTTGGTCAGATCTTCCAGTTTCGCAGGTGTGAACTCCACTTCCTGATACTGTTGGTCGTTCTCCACGATGATCGCATCGATCATGGCGCCTGTTGCATTCAGGCGCTTCTCGATCCCCTTAACAGTACCTGATACAGATGCGTGAAGAGGTACAGATACAAATCCTCCTGCATCTGCGATCTTCTGTCCTGCGAGAACCTGGTCACCCTTTTTGACACATGGAACAGACGGTGCTCCGATGTGCTGAGACATCAGGTAAGCCATGTCTCCTTTTGGGAGATACTTCTCAATCGGATGATTCTTTGCCAGTTCCTTACCTTCGTAAGGATGGATTCCGCCCTTAAAGGTCAGTTTTCCCATATATTCGTTTCCTCCTTTTTCATGAGCTGGTATCCACCGCCCATGTTTATTTTGTTTCTGGTGCTGCAGACGATGCCCTCTGCAGTAGAAATCTTGATTAGCTACTGTGCACTCCATTCGCAATAACCGCTATGTTACTGTTCACTCCGTTCACAGCAACTTGGTCAAAATCCATTCCAAATCACCTTCGGTGATAGGATTTTGCCCTGTATGTCTCGGGATTTTGCCATATTCATGGCAAAACACCTCGCGGGATACTACCTGTGAACAGTAACATCTCTATTACTACTATACATCTTTTTCACTAAAAATTCACTACCCAATTCACAAAATATTGTGTATAATTAAATACAATCAAGAAAGGAAAAAAATACCATGATTGTTAAAAAAATGCCGATTTTACAAGGGTTTCCAGACTCTGATACTGTTAAATTTTTGTCGAATGCGGAATTAAAGTTGTCAGAATTTTCACCTATTTTTTACGATATTGAGACTACAGGTCTGTCCCGATATTCTACCTTCGTTTATCTGATCGGAGCCGTCCGACATGAACAAAACCTATGGATCCTGACACAGTGGCTCGCAGAATCTCCCGAAGAAGAATCTCTGATCATCGAGGAATTTACCCGCTATATACAGGGCGCAACCTGTACGATCCAGTACAATGGAAACCGTTTTGACCAGCCTTATCTCGAGGAAAGGTGTCGAAGGAACGGTCTTCCTTCCCCTTTTGGAGAGCTTCCGTCGATTGATCTCTATCAGTCGCTTAGATCGTGTCAGACTTTGTTTAAATTATCACGAATGAAGCAGCTCGACCTGGAAAATCTGTTTCCTTCCATACACAGAATACACTGTGACGGCGGTCAGTGCATCCGATTATACCGCTCCTATATAAAAAAGGAGGACCCCTCCGCACTGGAAACGGTTCTGGGTCACAATCAGGAAGACTTATGCGGGCTTGGATCTGTCTATACGCTTCTGAGCTACAAATTCCTCTATCTTGGCGAATATGAGCCTTCCGCTGTCCGCATGCACGGCCAGGAAGAACTTGTGATCACGCTGGCGCTAAAGCATCCGGTCCCTGTTCCCGTTTCCTGTGTCACAGAGGAATTCTATCTCACCGTCAATGATTCCGAAGCCAAACTGCTCCTCCATCTCAGGGATGGAAAGCTCCGGCAGTATTATCCGAATTACAAGGACTATGAATATCTCCCCGGAGAAGATCAGGCAATCCCCAAATCGCTCAGCCGCTACGTGGACAAGAGCCTGCGGACAGCAGCCACGCCCCAGACCTGTTACACCTGGTTCTGCTGCGACGAAAGTTTCCTCAACAGCAGACAGAAACAGATGCAGTACCTGACACATTCTCTCCCCTGTCTTCTCAAAAATCTCGGAAAATAACGCAAAAAAATCCCGGCAGACCTTAAATCTGTCGGGATTTCATATTATTTGGAATTAATTAAGCCTCTGTGTCTTCTTCTGCCTGTGCAGGAGCTTCCAGTGCTTTCATGCTAAGGCTGATCTTCTTGTCTTCGCCGTTGAAGTCAACAACCTTTGCTTCGATTTCCTGTCCGATGGAAAGTACATCAGATGGTTTTGCAACGTGCTCTCTGGAAATCTGGGATACATGAAGAAGTGCATCAATTCCAGGTGCCAGTTCAACGAATGCACCAAAGTCTGTCATACGTGCAACTTTACCAGTTACAACGTTGCCTACTGCGAATTTCTCAGCAGCTGTAAGCCATGGATTCTCTTCCGGGAATTTCATGGACAGTGCGATCTTGTCTCCGTTGATCTCTTTGATCATAACTTTAACTTCGTCACCAACGTTGAATACTTTCTTCGGGTTCTCTACTCTGCCCCAGGACATTTCGGAGATATGAAGAAGTCCGTCTGCTCCACCGAGATCGATGAATGCACCGAAATCTGTAACGTTCTTAACAACGCCTGTAACAACATCACCAACGTTGATTCTCTCCATAAGTTCTTTCTGTTTTTCTGCTTTCTCAGCAAGAAGAAGCTGTTTACGGTTACCGATGATACGGCGTCTTCTTGGGTTGAATTCTGTGATAACGAATTCGATCTCCTGATCTGCATATTTGGAAAGATCTTTCTCATAAGTATCGGATACAAGGCTTGCAGGAATGAATACTCTTGCTTCCTCAACGTTTACACAAAGTCCACCATCCAGTACCTGTGTTACAGGTGCTTTCAGTACTTCCTGCGATTCAAAAGCAGCTTCAAGACGTTTGTTGCCTTTCTCTGCAGCAAGACGTTTGTATGTCAGGATAACCTGGCCCTCTCCATCGTTCACTTTCAGGACTTTTGCTTCCATAGTGTCACCAACTTTGACTGCATCGGTGAGTACCAGGGAAGAATCGTTGGAATATTCATTCTTTGTGATGATACCATCTGCTTTATAACCGATGTTCAGGATGATCTCATCCTCTTTGACATCGATAACAGTACCCTGTACGATCTCTCCATTTCTGATTGTTTTTACGGAATCCTCCAGCATCTGTTCAAAACTTAATTCTGACATGTTCTTGAACCTCCTCAATAATTTTCTTTGGGGTGGACGCCCCTGCTGTAATACCTACACAACTACTGCGATGGAACATTTCAGAATCCAAGTCTACAGGTGTTTGTATATAGTAAGTATTTCCACATTCCTCTTTGCATATTTCAAACAGCTTTTGAGTATTGGAACTATGTCTGCCACCGATGACAAGCATAGTGTCTACCTCTCCGGCTATGTTTTTTGCTTCTTTCTGCCGTTCTTCAGTAGCATTACAAATAGTGTTTAAAATATTGCTAATATTTAAAACATTATTATAATACCTCTTTTCGCGGAGAATTTCAACTAGTTCTTTAAATTTGTTGTAATTAAATGTCGTCTGTGATACAACGCATGCTTCCATATCTGCTTCCGGAATCATATTCTCGACATCTTCTCTGTTTTTGAGGACTCTGTACGGGCCATGGCACCAGCCGCAGATCCCCTGCACCTCCGGATGCTTCGGATCTCCGAAAATGAAGATCTGTTTCCCAGCAAGGCTTTCTTTCTCGACGATCCGGTGGATCTTGAGTACGAATGGGCAGGTGACATCTACATATTCAAGTCCATTCTCCTTAAGCTTCTCATAGATCTCTCTTCCCACGCCGTGAGAGCGGATCACAACGGTACCACTCTTAATATGATCGAGATCCTCTACTTCAATCACACGCACGCCTCTTGATTCCAGATCAGAGACAACTTCTTCATTGTGGATGATCGGTCCCAGAGTATAAATAGGAGAAACTCCATCCTCGATCAGCTGATAGACCTTGTCGACAGCCCGCTTGACTCCGAAACAGAAGCCTGCAGTCTCTGCTACTTTAACCTTCATATCGTTTATTCCTTTTCTGATACTTTGGAGTGATAGACAGAAAGGATCTTCTCGACAGTCTCATCGATCGTAAGTTCTGAGGAATCCACGAGAACAGCATCCTCTGCCTGGCAGAGCGGCGAGATCTCTCTGGTCATATCTCTCTGATCTCTCTCCTCGATCGTTTTCTGGATCTCGGCAAGATCACAAGCCTCACCCTTTTCCTGATATTCAAGATAACGGCGGCGTGCCCTTGTCAGTGAGCTTGCGGTAAGATAGATTTTGACATCTGCATCCGGCAGGATCGTTGTTCCGATATCTCTGCCGTCCATGACAACGCTCATGGTCCTGGCCAGCTTGCGCTGCAGATCAAGAAGCTTCTCTCTCACACGCGGCACTGCAGAACTTACAGACGCCATTGCACTCACTTCTTCCGTGCGGAGATGTGCATTTACATTTTCTCCGTCGAGAAGAACGATCTGCTCTCCATTCTGATACTCAATAGAAATCTCCGCATTCTGACATGCCTCTCCGATCTCATCCGGTTTCTCGCGGTTTACTCCCTTTCTGAGAAGATAAAGTGCCATAGCGCGATACATTGCTCCTGTATCCACGTATACAAAAGAAAGTTCTTTTGCTACTTTTTGGGCCACTGTACTTTTGCCCGCTCCAGCCGGACCGTCAATTGCAATATTGTGTACCATTTTGTTTTCCTCCTAGTTACTCTTTTTCGCTTATATCTATAGCAGCAAGGTATGCAGTGGACCACGCGATCTGAAGATTGTAGCCCCCTGTTACTGCGTCAAGATCAAGAACTTCACCTGTAAAATACAGGTTTTTGATTTTTTTGGACTCCATGCTTCCCGGGTTGATATCCTTGACGGAAACACCGCCCTGTGTGATGACCGCCTCCTTGAATTCTCCCGGCTCCGTGATCGTGAACGGGAAATTCTTGACGACTGTGCCAAAGGCAAGGCGTTCTTCTCTGGATATCTCATGGATCACCTTATCTCCCGGGATTCCACCGATCTCAAGCATCACCGGTGTAAGTGATGATGGGAAAAGGACTCCTATCACATTCTTAAACTGCTTATTCTTGCCATTTTCAAACTCTCGAAGTATCCGCTCATCAAGCTGCTCCGGACTGAGGGCCGGCTTAAGATCGATAAATGCGCTCAGTTCTTCTCCTTTGGCAAGATATTTGCCAAGTTTGGCACTGGCACTTAAGATCAGCGGTCCGGTAACACCGGTATGTGTAAACATCATCTCTCCAAAATCCCGATAAAGGATCTTTTTGCCGCGTCTGACTGTAAGCTCTACATTCTTGAGTGAAAGTCCTGTCATCCTCGGAATATAATCTTCTTTGACCTTAAGCGGAACAAGCGATGGGATACAGTCCGTCACCTGATGCCCGGTCTCCCGTGCAAAACGATATCCGTCTCCTGTGGAACCGGTCGTTGGATAAGACAGTCCGCCTGTCGCAACGACTACTGCATCTGCATTCTGAACTTCTCCGTCCGCCAGGGAAATTCCTGTCGCAGCCCCGTCCTTTGTCAGAATCTCTCTGACTTCACTTCTGAATCTTACGTGAACGCCATATTTCTTCATAAGACGTTCCAGACCGCGGATGATGTCTGAAGAACGGTCAGACTGTGGAAAAACGCGGTTTCCCCGTTCTGTCTTGAGCGGTACGCCCGTCTCCTCAAGAAGTGCCATCATATCCTGGCTGTTAAAAGTATAAAATGCACTGTACAGAAATTTGCTGTTCGTCATCACTGCGCGGAGCAGGTCTTCTACCTCACAGTTATTTGTAACATTGCATCTTCCTTTTCCTGTAATATAAAGTTTCTTTCCCAGCTTTTCGTTTTTTTCGTATAAAAAAACTTCACAGCCGTTTCTGGCGGCGATGATACTGCACAGCATACCGGCAGCTCCGCCCCCGACAATTATCACTTTGTTCATGGAAATCCTTTCTTGCAAGCAAGCCCGTCAGAAAAATCTGGCGGGCCTGATTATTTTCCTTCATTTGGAACGCTGTCCAAAGCAGGGATTTTTATTTTTTATACCGGATATGCTCCGTTTTCTGTGTCTGCAGCTTTCTCGTCTACTTTTTTCTCCTGAGCCTGACGGTATTTGAAGAAGTCAGTAGCAACCTGCGGGAACAGTGCGTAAGACAGAACGTCCTCATCCTGCTCTTTGTAAGCGGACATTTCTGTTTCCAGTTTGTCCAGCTCGTTGTCGAGAAGGTCTGCCGGACGGCAGGTGATCGGTTTTGCATCTCCGATGCACTTCTTCTGTACATCCTGGTTGAATGGTTTTACGGTTGCACCGTATTTTCCTAACAGGATATCCTTTGTTTCTTTTGTGACCATCTTGTATCTCTCACCCATGAGCACGTTGAATACAGCCTGTGTACCAACGATCTGAGAAGACGGAGTTACGAGTGGCGGCTCACCGAGGTCTTTACGAACCTTCGGAACTTCCTCAAGAACATCGTAGAATTTGTCTTCTGCGTGCTGCTCTTTGAGCTGTGATGTCAGGTTGGAAAGCATTCCGCCTGGTACCTGATACAGAAGAGTCTTGATGTTTACACCAAGGTTCTTCGGATTCAGAAGGCCGCTGTCCAGAGCGTCATCACGGATCGGCCGGAAGTAATCAGCGATCTCAGCAAGGAGTTTCTGATCAAATCCTGTATCATATGGTGTGCCTTTGAAGGTCTCTACCATAACCTCTGTTGCCGGCTGGGAAGTTCCCAGAGCGAACGGAGACATTGCAGTATCGATGATATCAACACCAGCTTCTACTGCTTTGAGGTATGTCATGGAAGCAACACCAGAGGTGTAATGTGTATGAAGATCGATCGGGATCTTAACAGCATCTTTGAGTGCTCCGACAAGCTCAGTTGCTTTATATGGAAGCAGAAGACCTGCCATATCTTTGATACAGATGGAATCTGCACCCATGTCTTCGATGTGTTTTGCGATGTTTACCCAGTACTCAAGAGTATATGCATCACCTAATGTGTAGGAAAGAGCAACCTGTGCGTGTGCTTTTTCTTTGTTGGCAGCTTTAACTGCTGTCTGAAGGTTACGCATATCGTTGAGGCAGTCAAAAATACGGATGATGTCGATTCCGTTTGCTACAGATTTCTGTACGAAGTATTCTACTACGTCATCTGCATATGGACGATATCCAAGGATGTTCTGTCCACGGAACAGCATCTGAAGTTTTGTGTTCTTGAAGCCGTCACGTAATTTACGAAGTCTTTCCCATGGGTCTTCTTTAAGGAAACGAAGGGAAGCATCGAAAGTAGCTCCACCCCAGCACTCTACTGCGTGGTAGCCGACTTTGTCCATTTTATCTACGATCGGGAGCATCTGTTCTGTGGTAAGTCTTGTTGCGATCAGAGACTGATGAGCATCACGGAGAACAGTTTCCACGATTTTTACAGGTTTTTTTTCTAATTCAGCCATTATGTTTTCTCCTTATATTATTAATTCAGCTAAACGCATCTGACCCAGCGGGATCAAACACCGAAGATAGCCATGAAGGTTCCGGCTGCAACGGCTGTTCCGATTACACCGGCTACGTTTGGTCCCATTGCATGCATCAGCAGGAAGTTTGTAGGATCTGCTTCTGCGCCGACTTTCTGGGATACACGGGCAGCCATAGGAACGGCTGATACACCAGCGGATCCGATCAGCGGATTGATCTTTCCACCGGACAGTTTGCACATCAGTTTACCAAGCATACATCCGCCGAAAGTACCGAATGCAAATGCTGCAAGACCGAGAACAACGATTTTCAGAGTATCAACATTAAGGAATGCCTCTGCGCTTGTAGAAGCACCTACAGATGTACCAAGCAGGATAACTACGATGTACATCAGGGCATTGGAAGCAGTCTCAGTAAGCTGTTTAACAACGCCTGACTCACGGAAGAGGTTACCCAGCATCAGCATACCTACCAGCGGAGCTGTTGTAGGAAGAAGTAAGCAGACAACGATCGTGATAACGATCGGGAACAGGATCTTCTCGATCTTGGTTACCGGACGAAGCTGATCCATTTTGATCTTACGTTCTGCTTCTGTAGTACAGAGTTTCATAATCGGCGGCTGAATGATCGGAACCAGTGACATATAAGAATATGCCGCCACCGCGATCGGTCCCATTAAAGCGGTCTGTCCAAGTTTTCCGGCAAGGAAAATGGAGGTAGGACCATCTGCTCCACCGATGATGGAGATCGCTGCTGCTGCTTTTCCGTTGAATCCAAGGAAGATCGCAAGGAAGTATGCAACATAGATACCAAGCTGTGCAGCTGCTCCGAGGAGGAAGCTCTTCGGATTGGCGATCAGCGGACCGAAGTCTGTCATCGCACCAACGCCCATGAAGATCAGGGACGGAAGGATACTCCACTCATCGAGGATATAGAAGTAATGCAGAAGACCACCAACACCGTTGGACATGTCTTCCGGATTTGCCATAATGTCCGGGTAGATATTTACCAGGAGCATACCAAAAGCGATCGGAACCAGAAGAAGCGGCTCAAAACCTTTTTTGATAGCAAGGAATAAGAATACACACGCCACCGCGATCATCAGATAGTTTCCCCATGTCAGGTTAAAAAATGCTGTCTGATGGATCAGGTTGGACAGGGTTTCTATTACATAAGACATTTGATTACCTCCCGTCCTAGTTCATTGTAGCCAGAGTATCTCCGTTTTCTACGGATGCGCCTTCGGATGTGTCGATGCTGGCTACAGTACCATCCTGAGGAGCTACAACCGGGATCTCCATCTTCATGGATTCCAGGATCACGATGTTGTCTCCTGCTTTTACTGCCTGTCCTGCGGAAGCTACGATCTTGAGGACTTTACCTGGTACAGAAGCGGTAACTTTGACTGCGCCTGCTCCTGCTGCCGGTGCTGCTACTTTAGGAGCTGCTGCCGGTGCTGCCTTCGGTGCTGCTACTGGAGCTGCTGCCGGTGCGCGTACGCTTCCTGTTTCTTCTACAGTAACTTCATATGCTGTTCCATTTACGGTGATTGTATAGCTTTTCATTTTTAATCCTCCTAAAATTGTCAATTACCTTTTTTTGCGGTTGATCTTACGGATGGAGCGTACAACAAATCCGTCTGTTGTAGTTCCCTCTGATGCTGCGATCGCTGCTGCGATCACGGCGATCAGCTCTGAGTTATCAGTTTCTTCCTGAACAGGTGCTGCTGCCACCGGAACCGGTGCAGGAGCCGGAGCTGCTGCTTCTTCTTTTTTCTTTTTAACCTGCTGTGCTCCTGAACCCGGAATGTATTTGAACAGGGAGATCAGGAAGATCAGCATGGCCAGAATCACGAATACAGTACCGATTCCCATAAGAGTGTTAAGTGCTGCATTCTTCATGGTTGTTCCAAAAGAATACTGAATATCGACTGCCAGTGAAGTAGGAGTCAGGTTCTTGTCAAATACATAAGTAAATTCAGCGTCTTCTTTTTCGAATTCAACCGGAATAACTGCTGTATATTCATCACCTGAATATTCGATCTCTACATCACCGGTTTCCTTCAGCTCACCCAGGTCATCTTTGGTTCCGTCCCAGGCTGTCATTGCACTTGAAGTAAACGCATCGTCGGACTCCATGTACTGCTCGATCTGATCATCAGACAGTCCGATGATCTCATCTGTCAGTCCTTCTGCATAAGTTTCAATCTGGTTTTTGACGGTTTCGTCGATCTCACCATCTGCCCAAACAACTGCTGCACCGGAGAATATCAGGGATGCGGCGCAGGCAAAAGCAGCGCAGGTAGTGGATGCTTTCTTTAACATCTGATTCATATGCTCACCTCGCTTAGACTGTGCCATGTTTCTTAGCTGGACGGTCTTCTCTCTTTGTGAACAGCATCTCAAATGCTCCGATCACGTATTTACGTGTGTCAGCCGGAGCGATCACAGTATCTACATATCCTCTTGCTGCGGCAGATTCTACGCTGGACTGCAGTTCTCTGTACTCTGCAGCTTTCTCGTTGATAACAGAAGCTTCTGATCCCGGGTACATGATCTTTGCTGCCATGGAAGCATCCATCATTCCGATTTCTGCATTGTCCCATGCATAAACGATATCTGCACCTACAGATTTGCTGTTCATTGCCACATAAGCTGTTCCGTATGCTTTGCCGATGATGACGTTTACCTTCGGAACGGTTGCGGATGCAAATGCATGAACCAGTTCTCCGATGGATTTAGCCATAACTTTCTCGCTGCATACAGTTGCGTTGAATCCGGTTACGTTTGTAAGAGTCAGTACCGGGATATCAAAAGCGTCACAGAATTTTACGAATCCGGCTGCTTTTCTTGCTCCTCTTGCGGAAAGAGTGCCGTCGAATTCTTCTGTCTTCTCACCTTCTACATCATAAACTTCTGTTCTGTTGGCTACTGCACCTACAGTCATTCCGTTTACACGAAGGAGTCCTGTAACAACGTCTTTACCATAGTCTCTCTTGGTCTCGAAGAAGATTCCGTTGTCTGCGATTCTGGAAAGTGCGATGGAGGTGTCTCCTGCGCATGCTGCGATATCCTCGCATGCACGGTTCAGATCATCTGTGCACTCTGCGAAAGAATCATTGTCTTCGAAGTTGGATGGAAGAAGGCTTACCAGCTGACGGATCTCAGCAAGGATCTCTTCTTCGGATTCTACAGCATCAATAAGACCAGTCTCTTTGCTCTGGTAATCAGCTGCTGCTGTGTCACATTTCTCTGTGCAGTTTCCATCAAGTGCGTTCGGGCTGTTTACGAACATTTTGCCTTTTTTGGCTTCGATGAATGTGAAGTCGGTCAGTGCCGGAACAACTGCCATTCCTCCGCCACAGGTACCGAATACTGCTGTGATCTG
Organism: Blautia intestinihominis; assembly: GCF_040096655.1. NCBI lineage: Bacteria > Bacillati > Bacillota > Clostridia > Lachnospirales > Lachnospiraceae > Blautia > Blautia intestinihominis. The sequence continues at coordinate 39,491 of NZ_JBBMEI010000026.1, forward strand.
CGGGATCATTCCGGATGCCATTGTCTGTTTAAAGTAGATTCCACCGAATGCTTCCAGTGCATCTGTTGCTTCCTGAAGACGCATTCCTGCACAGTCTACCAGACCGATCACAGGTGCTCCTGTCTTGATAGCAAGGTCATATAATGCGGAGATCTTCTTTGCATGCATCTCGCCTACAGTTCCGTTCAGTACGGAAGCATCCTGGCTGTATACATAGACAAGATTTCCATCGATTACACCATATCCGGTGATAACACCGTCTGAAGGCGCTTTTTTCTCAGTCATGTTGAAATCTGTAGATCTGGCTGTTACGCTTTTCCCGATTTCGACAAAACTGTTGGCGTCAAGCAAAGAAGTGATTCTTGTGCTCGCTAAGCTTTGTGTTGCATTACTCATTCTCTTTTGCCCTCCATGTTTATAAAATTTTAAAATATAACCAAAATTTTAGCCGATTATAATTGTAACCTGTTTTCAAGTTTTTTTCAATACATTTCGGTTTTTTTGTTAAATTTTTAACCCCAAAATTTATTTTATGTCAATGCAAAATTTTTGGTCAAAAAAAAGAAAAGCCCTCTCCTCGCGGAAAAGACTTTTTGCTCTCTTTCATTTCCTTAATGAAAAAATCTATCAGAAACATATTCCAGGGTCCGGGTGAAGGTTCTCTCCCCGACAGACTGTTCTGCCAGTACCGGGTAAGCAGAGAGCAATTCCCCATTCAGCCGGAATGTCACCTGCCCGATCTCATCTCCCCGTCTTACAGGAGCTTCGATCGAAGACGGCACTTTTACCTGACAGGTCACATTTTCCCTGTCAGAAAGAAGCATGCAGGTTTCTTTCTGTTCTTCGGAGATATCGAGAAGACCGTGCAGATATATCTTCTTTCTGCCGACAGGATCTCCCGTGAATCCATTTTTGACCTGGATCAGAGGAATCTCGGGGTCTTTCCACCAGCTGCGGTATTTATAATTTTCTTCGCCGTAATTAAGAAGTGCTGCGGTATCCTTCCATTTGTAAGTCTTGTGGTTCGGCCAGCCGCTTCCCAGAAGGGCAACAATGAAAGTCCTGCCGTCTTTTTCCTCTGCACAGACATAACAGTAGCCCGCGTCTCCTGTGTATCCGGTTTTTCCTGACAGGATGCCTTCTCTCATATCCAGGAACGCATTCGCATTGTGGAGAGAAAATGTCCGCTTCTTCTCAATATCTGAAAAAGAATAGTCCCTTGTCTCGGTGATCTTGAGGAACATCGGATTCTGTATGGCATAGCGCATGATAAGTGCCAGGTCCCGCGCTGTTGTATGATGACTTCCCCCGTCATCCTTCGCATCCAGCCCGTTCGGTGTCACAAAATGTGTGTCCGTACAGCCGATCTCTTTCGCTTTCTGGTTCATCATGGCTGCAAATCCTTCCACAGAACCTCCGATATGTTCCGCGATCGCGACCGCGGCATCGTTGTGGCTCTGCAGCATCAGAGAGTACAAAAGGTCTTCCAGATAATACTGCTCTCCTTTTTGGATACCAAGCCGTACATCTGGCTGCGCGGCAGCATTGGAAGAAACCTGTACATAATCATCGCCTTTACCGTTTTCCAGGGCAAGGATGCAGGTCAGGACTTTCGTGGTGCTTGCATTCGCTCTCGGTGTTTCGCCCTCTTTTTCATACAGGACACGCCCCGAATCCCCATCCATCAGAACTGCCGAAAGCGCATAAAGATTTCCGAGCGCACTGCTTTCCCCGGAAGCAGCACAGACTGTGGAATTTATCAGAAAAACTGCTATGACCAGAATCGTGACCGTGATATTATATCTGCGTTTCATATCCCACCTCTTATTCTTTATAGGATATTTTATGCAGACCTGTCCTCATTATATGTCTCTGTTCCTTCCGGTTCCAGTAAGCCGGTCAGCCGTTATAAGTCTTATACCATCTCTCGCCCAGCGGTCTGTCTTCTTTTGAAAGTCTGAATAATTCCTCAAGGTACTGCGGTGCTTCCTTTATCTCCCTGTCATACAGTCCGTGCAGGGCATGGACCGGAACTGCGCTCCCCGGGACCGGGTCTTTCGCCATGAAATATTCCATCATGGAATCAGACAGCTTCTTGCCGGCAAGCCTCGAAAGCACCGTGAGAAATTTCTTACGCCTGCCCTTGTTATCATAGACCAGACAATTTGTGATCAGCTTCATGCGCCTCAGAGATTTCAGGATATCTCCTGTCGCTATTTTGGGGATCGCACGGTGGATCACTCTGGCATAGGGGATTCTCGGAAACACACCGCATGCCGGGTAATAATGATATGGATTTTTATGAGTTTCCAGCATCAATGTCCGGTCAAATTCTTTCTCAAGAAGGGTATGCGTGATCACTTCCTTCGCCGCCATATCCTCGATATAGGGATGGCAGGCGCTGTCCAGAAGATAATGGCATCCGAATCCAAGGAGATAGGCAAGGAGCTTCTCATCGTGCTTTTCGCGCATGATCGCCATTCCCCTCTCAAAAAAAGGAGCCGCTTTTTCCTTATGCATACGGATACCCGTTGTGGATACCTTTGGTTTCAGCATGTGATAAAACAGGATATCCGGTCCATGAAGACCGATCCGGTACAGATTAACATTTCTCTGAATGACCATCTGCATCTCCTTCGGAAGTTTGTGATAGATTTTTTTGCCAAATAAGTCATGTGCATAGGTCGTAGGCATTTTATTTTCCTCCTAAACATCCAGGCGAAGCTGTACTTCTTCCTCGGCTTCCGCCTTAAAATCTTCCAGACGGACCGGATCTACAGCAGGAAGTTCTTCCAGCCCCTGTACGCCAAAACAGCGCAGGAACTCTTCGGTCGTCCCAAGGAGGATCGGTCGTCCCGGCGCATCCAGTCGTCCAAGCTCTTTTACAAGCTCATATTCTACCAGTTTGTTGATCGCATGGTCACATTTTACCCCGCGGATCTTCTCGATCTCTGCCTTTGTGACCGGCTGTTTGTACGCGATAATAGAAAGTGTCTCCAGCATGACATCTGTCAGTGCCGGTTTCTTGGGATGCAGGGCAAGACGGATCAGACATTCGTAGTATTCTTTTTTGGTGCACATCTGATAGGACTGCTCCAGTTCGATGATCTGGATTCCTCTGTCTTCCTCCTGATAACGGTCCATCATATTGTTGAGAAGTTTTCGCGTTGTCTCCTTGTCCTGCTGGATCGCACTGGCGATCTGCGTCAGCTCCACGGATTCTCCCATGGTAAAAAGCACCGCTTCGATCGCCGCTTCTAATTTCTTTATTTCCATATGATTCCTCAATCTCTGTATTTATTCGTCTGCAAATTCTGTCAAATGTGTCCATTCTACAGGGTCCCTGACAACATCCACCTGAATATCATCGAACAGCTCGTCCTGCTCCACGTGAATATATCCCATCTTCATCAGTTCCAGAATAGAAAGAAAAGTCACGATAAGCTGCACTCTTGACTTCTGCCCGACAAGCAGCTGATGGAAACTGAATTTCCTGTGGTTTCCTGCATATTCCTTCATTTCGAGCATTTTTTCGGAAAGACTGACTTCTTCTTTCTCGATCGTTCCAAATCTGCTTCGGATCGGGTCGATCTTGTCCTCCTGTTTCTTAAGGATCGACTGATAAATGCTGTGCAGTTTCTCAAGGGTAAGTCCCGCAAGAAGTTCCCTCGGGTCGACCGGCTCCCTGTACTTCATTACCTCGTCCGGAACAGTAGCTCCCTTATAAAAAACTCCGACAGCCCCGTCCATCCTGTCTTTTAGTTCATAGGACATATATTTATACATCTTATATTCCAGAAGTTTCTGGACAAGTTCTTCTCGCGGATCCTCTTCCTCACCCTCTTCGTTCACTTCTTTCGGGAGAAGCATTTTACACTTGATGTCGAGAAGTGTCGCCGCCATGACAAGAAATTCGCTCATGACGCCTAAGTCTTCTTTTTCCATGGAGTGAATATATTCCATGTACTGATCTGTGATCTCCACGATCGGAATATCATAGATATCGATCTTGTTTTTTTCGATCAGATGGAGAAGAAGGTCAAGAGGTCCTTCAAAGACGTTAATTTTTACCGATATTGCCATTTGCTGTTTTCCTTCCTGTTTTGTGAGAGTCTTCCTTATGGGCAGACGGACAGAATTCGATCACCAGAAGCTCCCTCGGATTGTGGAGACGGATCGGTATCGTATGCTCTCCAAGCCCTGCACTGACAAGCATCGTGCTTTTGCCGCTTTGGAATCTGCCGCAGCAATACGGCGGAAAAAGGAGATACTGCGGGCAGGTCAGCCCGTGATTCTCGCCAAAGCGCAGGATTCCCCCATGATAATGTCCGGACAAAACAAGGTCCGCACCCCAGGAAAGATACGTATTTCCATATTTAGGGTTATGTGCCAGAAGAATATGTATCCCCGACATGAACGGTGTCCCGAGAAGTTCTTCCAGCTCTGTGAGACTGAGTTTTGGAGAATTCGGTTTGTGATAATATTCGATTGGAAGTTCCAGTCCGTGAAAGATAAAATCAGTTCCACAAAAATTCGAAGATATGCGCTCATTATGCAGAAAGCACACACCTGCACTAGTGAGCAGCCGTTCATAATTCAAGTACTCCTGCCGTACTTCAGGATTCAGAAGCATCTTATACTCATGGTTCCCAAGCGTATAAAAAACCGGTATCTTCTCACTCAGACGGCTCAGAAGCACTGCTGCCGCCTGAAGCGTCTCAGTCTTTCGGTTGACGATCATATCTCCGGCGACAAGAACTGCCGCCGGATCATGTTTCAGAACAGCGTCATATAATTCCTGATGATTATTGCCATAGATAAGGCCATGAAGATCTGTCAGAAATGCAAATCTTACTTTATGTCCGTTTTTCAGTTTATCTGTGTGAATCTCATATGTTCTGGTTCTGAATGTTTTTTTCATGTAATTCCCCAATATTTTTTATTTACCAAAACCGCAGTTCGGGAAGGTGCAGGATGCACAGTTCAGGCAGAGTCCGCCCTCTCCGTAGGCTGCGATCTCCTCAGCACGGATCGGATCATCTGCCATGACACGCGGAAGGATCAAGTCAAAGACTGTTCTCTTGGCGTACATGACACATCCCGGAAGTCCGAGGATCGGCACTGTCCGCTCTCCGTCCTTATAATAGGCGAGAAGCAGCATGGCTCCCGGAAGCACCGGAGCTCCGTATGTGACGATATCTGCCCCTGTATCCTTGATCGCGCCAGGTGTGCGGTCATCCGGGTCCACGCTCATCCCGCCGCTGCAGATCACAAGGTCTGCGCCTTCTTTGATAAAGTTCAGAATGTCGGCTGTGATCTGTTTTCGGTCATCACCCGGTGTGGTCTGCCCCATGACAGGACAGGCATATTCCTCCAGTTTATCTTTAAGGACCGGTGTAAAAGTATCCTTGATCAGTCCGTTCTTTACTTCGCTTCCGGTGGTCACGATCCCCGCCTTCTTATTTTTGAAAGGAAGAATGGAAAAGATCGGCTCCTCTCCTGCCACTTCCTCGGCGCGGTCCATTTTTTTCTTCTCGATCACAAGCGGGATGATACGGGTTCCTGCGATCTTGTCGCCCTTTCTGATCGGGAAATCGCCGTGTCTGGATGCGATCATCATCTCACCCAGAGAGTTTACCTTAAGAAGTGCATCTCTTCGGATCTTGAGCACACCGTCGCAGTCCGCGATCAGCTCGATCTTGCCTTCCTTGATGTCACTTCCATGCATATGCTCTCCTGCGGAAATCTTGTAAAGGGTCTCTGCTGCCTCGTTTTCGTGAAGGATCCCCTCCTTTTTCTCCCACACGAAAAGATGCTCTTTTCCTACAGAAAGAAGTGCAGGTATGTCTTCTTCCCTTACGATATGTCCTTTTTTGAATAAAACTCCCTTTTTCTGATCTTTGATGATCTGTGTGATGTCGTGGCACAGGATATGTCCCACTGCATCTTGTGTTCTGATTTCTTTCATTGTTTTCTTCTCCTAGTTTTTGCTTTGACCATTTGGATATTATTATACCTCTCACAGTGTATCTTTGTCAAAAGATTCCTGCCCGGCGGTTAGCCATAAATAACCAGCTGTTTTGCGAAGGCAGTCGAGATATCCCGCACGTTCAATGTCTTCCGCATAAAGGATCGTAAGGCGTCCAAGTTCTTTATCACCTGCGGTATAGATCACTTCTCCTGCTTTCGCGCCTTTTTTTATCGGTGCTTCGGTCTTTTCGGGAAGACTTATTTCTTTTTTTACATCGGAAATACTGTGTCCTTCGGTATCCAGATAACGGAAAGTGCCATCGTAGGAAAGCGAGACCGTTTCTTCTTTTCCTTTCTTTACAGAAAGCTCTGGAAGTTCTGCCGGTTTGTTGTCGATATAGCGACAGCACCTGGCAAATCCATAATCCAGAAGAGAGGCGGCATCTTTGAGCCTTGCCTTATAATCCGGTGCTGCCATGACGACAGAGATCAGCATAAGTTCATTCCTCTCTGCCACCGCGCTCAGGCAGAATCCCGCTTTGCTGGTACTTCCCGTTTTGAGTCCGATACAGCCGGAATACGTACGGATCAGTCGATTCGTGTTGGTGAGTCCGAATTCTTTGCTTCCCTGTCTGGTAACGTGAGTGATATTTTCCATCCAGATCGAAGAATACTGAAAGATCTCCGGATAATTCAGGATCAGCTCCCGGCTCATCAGGGCAATGTCATATGCTGTCGTATAATGTTCATCCGAATCCGTCAGTCCACAGCAGTCGACAAAATGCGTATTTTCCATCCCAAGCCCTTCTGCCCTGGCATTCATCTCTTTTACAAAAGCTTCCTCACTTCCTGCGATATGTTCTGCCATCGCAACACTGGCATCATTTCCCGATGCAACGACGATACACTTGATCATCGTCTCCACATCCTGCGTCTCGCCTTCTTCCAGAAAAACCTGCGAACCGCCCATGGATTTCGCATGTGCGCTTGTCGTCACAGTATCGGTAAGTTTCAGGCTTCCGTCTTTCAGGTGATCGAAGATCAACAGGAGCGTCATGACTTTTGTGACACTCGCAGGACTCCTTCTGGTGTCTTTGTCTTTCTCATAAAGAATCGTTTTTGTCTCCGGCTCCATCAGGACACCACTTGGTGCCGAGATCTCCACCGCCTCATTTTCTTCTGCATGTACGGGAATGCAGGCAAGTACAATACAGAATAATAAAAAACATGCCGCCGTTTTTCTTATTTTTCCAGGGAATTTCATACAATACCTCAAAATCCTTTTCCTTACTATTGTAAAAACTTTCCTGCGAAATTATACCATTGCATACAAAAAAGGAATGCGGCAGTTCCCCTCTCGAAAAACCGTCGTATTCCCTTTCGTATCATTTTTATAACAGCGGGGCAAAAAGCCTCAGGATGCTCTGGAATCCGCGCACCAGGATGTTTCTGTCACGGCAGAATTCAATATTGATCGGATCACAATAATTCAGGGTTTCTCTGAAATCCTCCAGAATATCCCCGACTACTTTGTTCTTGTAGAACCAGACGCCGTTTTCAAAATGAAGATACAGGCTGCGGTAGTCCAGATTGATCGTTCCGACAACCGCGATCTCATCATCACAGACAAAAGATTTCGCATGAAGGAATCCCGGCTGGTACTCATAGATCCGCACTCCTGCCTCCAGAAGCTGCTCATAATAAGACTGTGTCAGCAGAAAGACCATCTTCTTGTCCGGGACACCCGGTGTCATGATCCGGACATCGACACCGCTCTTGGCAGCCAGACAGAGGGCTGTCATCATCTCATTGTCGATGATCAGATATGGCGTACAGATATAGACATATTTCTTTGCACGGTTGATGATGTTCAGGTAAACGTTCTCACCGAGGACTTCCCCGTCCAGCGGCGTATCACTGTATGGCTGCACGAAACCGTCATCCTCAAATGCCTCCGGATGATATTTGTGCGGCATATGGAGTTCATGCTCCATCGGCTCTGCAGAGTTATTGACCACACTCCACATATGCAGGAACATCACCGTCATATTCCAGACAGCCTCGCCCTTGAGCATGACTGCGGTATCCTTCCAGTGACCGAAGCGTTCTTTCTGGTTGATATATTCGTCCGCGAGGTTGATTCCCCCGGTAAATCCTGTCTTACCGTCGATCACGCAGATCTTGCGGTGGTCGCGGTTATTCTGAACGATATTCAGAAGCGGCCGAAACGGGTTGAAAATGGTACATTTGATGCTCTTTTCCCTGAGAACTTTGTCGTATCTGTTCGGAAGCGTGGTAAGGCAGCCAAATCCGTCATAGATCAGCCGGACATCCACGCCCTCTTTCGCCTTGCGTTCCAGAATATCGAGGATCGTCCGCCACATCACACCGTCATTGATGATAAAATACTCAATATAGATATAATGCTGCGCCTGTTCCAACTCACGTACCAGGACCGGGAACATGTCATCTCCGACCTGGAAATATTCTGCCGTTGTATTCCCATGGACAGGGAAACTGGAATACTGATGGATATATCTGGACTGCACCGCCGCTCCCGCGCTCTGTTCTTCCAGTTCTTGAAACGTCTGCTCATCCTGCTCCATATAAGGAAGGCTTTCTTCCTGAACCTGTGTGTATTTGTCCTGGATCGCCTGCGCGATCCTGGATTTACCAAAAAGCACATACAGGAGAACACCAAATACAGGAACCGTCATGATCAGGATCGTCCATCCCAGTTTGTAGGATGGATTGATCTTTTTGTTTACGATCCAGAGCACGATCAGAACACTGATGATCCCGATCGCATTGGAAATATATTTCGAGTAAGCTGCTAGCCTCCATGCGGTGATCAAAAGCCAGCCCATCTGGATCAAAAGGGCAAGCGCAACATAAAAGATCCTGTTGAACAGAAGTTTTAAAATTCTCTTAAGAAACTGCATAATACGACCCATAAACTCTTCCCCGTTGCCCTTTCCTCTGTCTCGTTAAATAAGTATCAATTTTAAATCTTAAAAACCCCTGACGGACTTGTCGTCAGGGATTTTTTGCGCACAATTAATTATATTTACGTTTTCTTGCGGCTTCAGATTTTTTCTTACGACGAACGCTTGGTTTCTCGTAATGCTCTCTCTTGCGGATTTCCTGCTGGATACCTGCTTTTGCACAGCTTCTCTTGAATCTGCGAAGAGCGCTATCTAAAGTCTCGTTTTCTTTTACGATAACGTTTGACATAGACTCACACCTAACCTCCCTCCAGTTGTAGATTGTGCTAAAATACAACTGTCTGGGTATTTTTCTTGCACGACTGTTATTATATAACATAGTGATAACATTCGTCAACATCTTTTGGCTAAATTTAGAAAAAAATTATTTTTGACAAAAAATGCACTTTTTAGTGGATCTGCTGTTCCAGGATTCCTGCTGCTGCTTTAACTGCTTCGTCCGCCTTTTCCGGATTCTTTCCGCCGGCCTGAGCCATGTTCGGACGACCGCCGCCGCCACCGCCTACGATCGCTGCGACACCTTTGATGAGGTTTCCTGCATGTGCTCCTGCTTTCTGAGCTGCATCTGTAGCCATGGCAAGGAGATTTACTTTGCCGCCGTTTACAGCTGCAAGGACAACAACGCCCTCTCCGATCTTCTCTTTGAGCTGATCACCCAGATCACGGAGTCCGTTCATGTCAACGCCCTCAACCTTAGCTGCAAGGAGTTTCACACCCTTGACATCTACGATCTGGTTCATGATATCACCAAGAGATCCCTGAGCCAGTTTGCTCTTGAGGGATTCGTTCTCGCTCTGGAGAGATTTGACCTCTGCCTGGAGATGTGTGATCTTCTCAGCAACTTCTGCCGGCTGTGCCTTGAGTGCTTTGGCAGCCTCGTGGAGCATAGCTTCCTGTTTCTTATAATATTCAATAACACCGTTTCCTGTCAGTGCCTCGATACGACGTACACCTGCTGCGATACCAGCCTCGGATACGATCTTGAAGAGCATGATGGAGCTTGTGTTCTTAACGTGTGTACCACCGCAGAGTTCTTTGGAGAAGTCGCCCATGGATACGACACGTACCTTCTGGTCGTATTTCTCGCCGAACAGAGCCATTGCGCCGGATTTCTTGGCTTCTTCGATGTCCATGACATTTGTCTCTACAGGAAGAGCTGCCTGGATCTCTTTGTTTACGAGAGCTTCTGTCTCTGCGATCTCTTCCGGTGTCATTGCCTGGAAGTGTGCAAAGTCAAAACGAAGTCTGTCCGGAGTTACCAGGGAACCTTTCTGTTCTACGTGAGAACCAAGGACAGTCTTGAGTGCTTTCTGAAGAAGATGTGTTGCACTGTGGTTCTTCTCCGTATCACGGCGGGCCTG
>NZ_JBBMEI010000027.1:0-48954 GCF_040096655.1 Blautia intestinihominis
TTTTCCAATAATTACAGGGATTCTTTGCGCATTTACAGGTTTTTATATAATTTATTTGAAGTAGCACAATAGGTTAAATTAAGAAAAGGGGTGTGGAAATGGAAGAAGAAAATCGGAAGCTTGGAGAACTTACATTGGAGGAGTTTGCAGCTATTTTTGAGACTTCAGCTAAAGATCAGAAATCTAAGAGTGGTATTAGAAGAAATCAACTAAAAAGTAGTATAAAAACAGATGGAAACAAAGGTAAAATAATAGCGATTATTCAACCTTTGTTAGAGATATATGATGCTTTATCTGACACTAAACCGAAGCAAGGAACACTAGAGAGAATTAAAGCTGTGTGGCCTGATATACGTGAAAAAACGACCTGTTCTTCAGGGGCAGATTCTTATTTTGGAGAGATGATTGTTAAAGATGACAGTAAATATATGAGAAAAATTAAGGAAGAATTGGAGAATGTAAAAGAAAGCACAGTCAAAGAGATTTCAAATATATTAATAAATTGCAGTGAGGAAAACGGAGAACGACATTTATCTAATTGTTTGGAATTATATAGAAAGATGGGAATAAATATAGATATAAAAAAAGGAGAAGGTAATATGGAAGAATCTAAAGATAATAAGGCAAAGGAGGAGCTTGAAGATTTAATTAGCAACGGTGCAACTCAAATCATACTCACTGGTGCACCAGGAACAGGCAAAACCCGTATGGCGAAGAAAGTTGCGGAAGAATGTGAATGTTGCGGAAAATTAAATGACAAAAACTATGAATTCGTTCAATTCCATCCTTCGTATGATTACACGGATTTTGTCGAAGGTCTTCGTCCGATTGAAGACAAAGACAAAGATGGAAACACAACCATGGTTTTCCGCAAGGTAGATGGCATTTTCAAAAAATTCTGCCGTGATGTCGAAGTTCAAAACAAAAAAGATGAAAACAAAAAAGATGAAAACAATAAGAAAAAGAAGTATTTCTTCCTTATTGACGAAATTAACCGTGCAGATTTATCAAAGGTATTCGGAGAATTGATGTTCTGTCTGGAAACGGACAAGCGCGGAAAAGGCAATGCAGTACAGACCCAGTATCAGAATCTCCCGACATATGATGTAAAAGAAAAGAAATATTATGGAGAAAATGAGGATATTTTCGCAAACGGATTTTATATTCCCGAAAATGTAATCATTATCGGAACCATGAATGATATTGACCGATCCGTAGAAAGTATGGATTTCGCACTCCGTCGTAGATTTATTTGGAAAGAAGTGGAAGTTACTAGAGATTTATTGAAAAATTCGTTAAAAGGTATTTTAGGCGAATATAAAGAAAAGTATAAGTGTAATTTTGAATGCAACAAGGTTGCCGAAGTAATTGCGGATAGTATTATGAATTTGAACAATGAAAAATTAAAAGATAATCCAAATTTCGGAAAACATTACTTTATCAGCCAGGGACAGTTTGCTAATTTACCGGGCAATATAATAAATCAGGCAATAGACGCAGGAGAAAAAGCTGAAGATAAAACAGAGGCTATTGCAAAGTCATTAATAAGCTCCGTCTGGGATTTAAGACTAGAATCTCTTTTATACGAATATATTCGAGGAGAAGGTGACGAACAAGATTTTGTAGAAGAGTGTAAGAAGGCATTAGAAAGCAGAGAAGAAAAAGAATCAACACAAGCATAAGAGGAACTCACCGAATAATGAGCAATTTAATCAAACTAAAAGATTACAGCAATGTTTCAGAGAAAAATGAACTAACTCAGGAAAAGCTGCGGGAACAACTGCTAAAGCTTTCAGCTGATAATGTTTTTTCCATTCCTGAGATGTCAGATGAAGAGAAAGAATCATTTCGTGTCCTTGCGAACTTTAACGGAAAGTTGTGGACACAAAATTATACAGGCATTCTTCAAATAGAAGACAGAAACGTTTTTATCAGCAGCAGGTTTGACGATGATTCTTGTTTTTTTACGCAGTATATACTTGATAAAGCGTTGGGGATGAAGATCAATATTTTTCAGGATATGAAACCCGGTGTAAACCATGGCGGCATTCTGGAACAGCTTCTGGCATTCATTTTTGTGGAACAGATTGAACATGCCTGTCGCAAGGGATTATATCGAAGATATCGCACTTATGAGTGTAATGACTCCAGAGTGAAAGGGAAAATTGATATTACACGACATATTCGCCTGAATCCACTTAACAATGGCAAGATTGCATATTCATACAGAGAATACACCATTGATAATGATGTAAATAAGCTGATTTTTACGGCATATACATATCTTCAGAAAAGATACCCGGATACCATGAAAAGCCTTGAAAAAAGAAGAAAAACTGTTGGCGAATGTATGTCAAAGTTCCGCAATATTATGCAGCCGGCCTCCAGGCAGGAGGCTCAGAAACTTGTTCAGCGTGAACGCAGGAAGATTACGCATTCCGTATATCATGACTGGGAGGAAGTACGCAAAACAGCTATAATACTTCTCAGACACATGGGAATTTCTGTGGAGAATGATAAAGATAAAGCACAAAATAAGATCCATGGTGTACTGATCAACATGAACTGGATCTGGGAGAAATATCTGGAAAGTATTCTTAAGGACAAACTAAAAGAAGAATATTGCCTTAAAGCACAGCATGAGAAAAAAATATTTTTCCTGAACGGAGAAGGACAAGGGAAGCGGACATTAAAACCGGATTTATGCATTTTTAAGAAAGAAAATGTAAATACAAATACACCGGTATTGATACTGGATGCCAAATATAAAAATGCATGGAGTAAAGCAGCAGTAGGAGAAGAGTTTGAAGAAAGTGTAAGAGAAGACTGTTTTCAGATACTGTCATACATGTACGGATTCGGATGTAATAAATCGGGTATTTTTTGTCCGGTAGTAGAAGCAGAAGAAGAAGCTCCAAAATTACTCGATTATACAATTAGAAAAGATGAAACGAATAGAAAAGATGGGAAATTTTATCTTCTTCCATTGCAGATTCCAAAGAGTGAAAACAAGATTCCAAAGAGTGAAAACAATAATTTTAAAAATTTCAAGCGTAAAATTAAAAAAAGTGAAGGAAAGTTTGCTACTCAGGTAAAGCAAATTTTAGAAAAGCAAATTTTAGAAAATCTGGAACAAAAATAATAGAAACCAGTACAAAAACAGAAGACCCCCGTGGTCTTCTGTTTTTGTATCTGCAGAAAATGAATTTAAAAGTAGAGAAAATTTTTTTTAAAAGTAACGAAAAAAATTTTAGAATACTCTTGACTTTTTTTACCCTGTGTGTACCACAAATTTACCCTGGGCATAAAAAGTTTCCCCCCCCCGTTAAAAAAAAATTTACCCTGGGCGAATTTTTTTTAGTCTACTGTGGCATTAAATTTAGGCGGGTGCTATCATGTACGACACAAGGAGGAAATAACAAATTATTTCAAAAAACGGGAGGAGAAAAACTTATGGAAGAAAATTACTCAGTAGCAGACGAATATGACAATCGTGAAGATATTTTTGAGGATATTCCGGAAGACCAGGTGGAGGAAACGGAAAGGGAAATAAGGAATCTGAGAAAATGGTTTGATATTTTTGAGAAAGAATATTGTGATGATGAAGGTCTTCCGGATGACGATAAAGAAGATGCCTGGGAAGAAGAAAGTCTTCAGGACGATGATATGGAGTTATACGCTGTACCTGAAAAAACCTGTGAAAGTGGAGAGCTTCGTGGAGAGAAACCAGAAAGCGACTGGAATGAAATCGAGATGGATATTCAGAAGGAGTCACCAGGTGAGGAAGAGGAACCTCTTCATGAAGAAGAGGTTGATTTGGATGATCCGGAATTATTTGCGTTTCTGTACAACTATTATATGGAACATGAACGTTCTAAAACGTTAGCGAAGGCTGATTGGTAAATTGCAGGCAGTACCAATAAGTACTGCCTGGTGACAGGAGGAAAAAGTATGGACACATCAGAACTTGCAAAACGAATGAAAAAATATGAAGCAGTATCAAAAAACGTGTTAATGAAAAAAGCACCGGTGATCCTCAGACTGGATGGACGGGCATTTCATACCTTTACCAGAAATTTTGTGAAACCCTTTGACCAGCTTCTGATGGAGGTAATGCAGGCTACGATGAAATATCTCTGTGAAAACATTCAGGGATGCGTTATTGGATATACACAGTCTGATGAGATAACGCTGGTTCTTACAGATTACAAAAAACTTACATCAGAAGCCTGGTTTGATTATGAAGTGCAGAAAATGTGTAGTATTGCAGCAAGTATGGCAACGTTGGAATTTAATCGTCAGATGCAGCAGCGTGTGGAACTTGCAGAAGAACGTGAGGCAGAAATATACAAAAAATCCCTCGACAAAGGGGCAACATTTGACTGCCGTGCATTTAATGTGCCCAAGGAAGAAGTGGCGAATAATCTTTACTGGCGTCAGCTGGATGCCATGAGAAACTCAATCCAGATGCTTGGACAGGCAAATTTCCGCCATAAAGAATTACAGCATAAAAACTGCCGCCAGATTAAAGAGATGTTACTGACACAGAAAGGACTTTCCTGGGATGACCTTCCTTCACAGTTTCAGAGAGGGAGCTGTTGTATCAAGGGAACTTATGATTTCGAAACCCTCTCTGTTGAACCGGGAACGGTGAGAATGCATTGGGTGATTGACAAGGATATCCCGGTTTTTAAAGATGAAGGAAGAGAGTATGTGAACAGCAGAGTGTATATTGGAGAGGGAAATGAATGAGTTTTATTATTATCAGAACTTATGGAGACGAATGGAAAAGGGATGTGAAAAACGACTGGTTTTTTGAATCAGATGAAGAAATAGACAGGGAATTTATGAATCTGGTCGAATCTGAATTCAGCGAAGAAGAACAATTTCTGCACCATCCGGAAGTCATAAAATATCTTGATATCTTTGGAATATATGAAAAAAGTCCTTATATATATAGTGCGGAAGAGTGGCTTATTGGTCCATTGTTTAAGGACGAAGCTCCGGTAAGGGAAAGATTTGTGTGGGCATTTCCATATTAAAACTGGGATGTATTGCAGTGAAATATCCGAAGGCAAAAATTGTACTGGTAAATCAAAGAGCAGAAAATAATCCAGATAAAATCTATCATGTCCCGGAATACAAGGCATGTATGGTATATACATAATCCAGAATACCCATCGCTGAGATCCTGCGTTATATTTCACAAACATAAAGTATCCGATTCATCATACCGCCCGTACGGCTACTGCAGTACGCTGTAGCCGTGCGGCAAATTAAGAAGCATGATAAGTGGCAGTTAGGGCGTAGGGAATAGATTGCGGATACTTTCCAACCACAGAATGAAAGAGAGACATTCTTCAGAATACCAGATGAAGAATCACAACGTAAATTAAAACCAGATTTGTGTATTTACAAAAAAGGAAATAAAACCACACCTGCGCTGATCCTGGACGCGAAATATAAAAATGCCTGGAGTGATGCTGCTCAAAATGGCAATTTTAATGAAAAAAGCGTAAGAGAAGACTGTTTCCAGATACTGGCATATATGTATCGGTTCAGATGTAACAAAGCAGGAATATTCTGCCCCTGTATATACCGCACAGTCAAGAAAGTAAAAATAATAGCTTCAAATCCTTTAAAGAAGCAATGGAAACAAACGAAAAAAAAATTTAAAAACCAGGTAAAAAAAATTCTGGAAATACCTTGATATTTTTTTACCCATATGACCTGATTCCTCCCCGGAATATATGAAATCTGTCCTGAAGCAAAAAAGTTTTACCCTGAAAAAACTTTTTTCTGCAAACCCTTGGATCTGTTTGTTGGCGAATGTTATACTTATAGCGAACAATAAAACAGAGCAGATTTCAAATGTTTGGGGAGGACTTTTTTTATGAGAGAAGAATATTTAGCAGAAGAAATGAACGAGCGTGATGACTTATTTGAGGACATCCCGGACGACGAACTGGAAGAAGTGGAAAGAGAGGCAAGAGAGCTGCGCAGCTGGTTCGAAAATCCCGATATGTGGGCGGGAAAATCTGTCCATGATTACATGGAAGACGGATGGAGCGAAGATCACTGGTATGAAGAAGATGAGGACATTGATGATTCAGACGTGGATATCTTCACAGATGAGTTCGATTATGATGATGCTTCCCTTTTGAATCTTATAAGCGAAGAGCCTGACGAATCCAATGAAGAGATGTTTGAAGAAGAGGATGATGAAACATTATGGAAATCTGACGAAGAGGATGTAGTCGAGATGGATCTGGATGATCCGGATGTGTTTGCATTTCTCTACATGTTTTATATGGAACATGCAGATTGCACCGGATGTAAAATGCAGGAAGGTGATGAAATATGATATATATAACGGGCGACTGCCACCAGGATTTTGAAAGATTCAATATAGATGTTTTTCCAGAACAAAAAGAAATGACCAAGGATGATTGTGTGATCATCTGTGGAGACTTTGGCGGTGTCTGGAACAGAAACGAAGAAAGCAGCAGAGAAGCAAAGCTCATGGACTGGCTGGAGAACAGACCATTTACAACATTATTTGTGGATGGGAATCACGAGAATTTTGATCGGCTTTATGCTTATCCGGTCGAAAAATGGCACGGGGGCAAGGTTCATAAGATACGGCCGTCCGTTATTCATCTGATGCGTGGACAGGTGTTTGAAATTGATGGGAAAAGCATATTTGCATTTGGCGGAGCCAGCAGCCATGATATTGCCGGAGGCATCCTTGAACCAGATGATCCCGATTTTAAGAAAAAGAAGAAGAAATTGGATCAGGGCTGGTATCCATACCGGGTAAATCATGTGAGCTGGTGGAAGCAGGAACTTCCATCCGAAGAAGAGATGCAGGAAGGAATCGAGAACCTGGCAGCACATGATAACAAAGTGGATTTTATTGTAACACATTGCTGTGCATCGAGTACGCAAACCTTACTTGGAGGCGGGTTGTACAAGACGGATATTCTTACAGAATATCACGAAAAAATCCGCCAGAATACAAGTTTTAAGAAATGGTTCTTCGGACACTATCACGATAATCGAAATGTGAATATGGAAGAAATTCTGATCTATGAGCAGATGATTAGAATCTGGTAAGATCATGAAACAGGTTTACCAGTTTACAGAGATTGTAGCGGCACAGGCAGGTGCCGCCATAGCAGGGAGGAAAAATGTCTTTAAGAATACCTTTAAGATCAGAAAAACCAGGAAACGTACAAATATCCGAAAAAGAATTCTGGAGAGAGTCATGCGGGAAATCCTCTATGTCAATGAACGAAGACAGAGAATGGTCGGAAGACGATATGGACTGGTCATTTAAAATTCAAGATGAAAAGCAACTGGAACAATGCCTGCAAATGAAAACAGACGATATACACTGGGATATCTTTAAAGACGCATATGAGTGTCCAGGAGCAATAAAAGTAGAGGTCTGGTCATGGGAGACTTTAATGGGAGAAAGATCCTTCTTTTATGTGGAAAGACCACTGACGGCTGCGATTCTGTTAAACAATCAGGCTGAAACTGAAAAATTTGTGGAAGAACAGCCAGTCACAATGAGTCCGGGACTGGAAAGTGCGATTGCTTTTCTGAACGAAGAACGTACTGAGAAATTTATAAAAGAATATGGAGAACTGGCATCACAGGTGCGGTTATCTGCCATTTATGAGGCTCAGAATACCACCCTGCTGAAATATTACATAAAAACACACCGTAGCCGGGATCTACAGGAACTGAGAACTTATCTGGAATGGCTGAATAACAGGAGAAAAGATAAAAAAAGCATAGAACGAAAGCTGTACGAATGGAACGCATATAACGAGAACGAAAATTTCTGGTTTTTTAAATTATTTGTTCGAACCTTTGAAATAGAAAGAGAGCCAGAAATAATAATCATAAGGGATATTCAGCGACGACTTCTGGACTATCTGAGCAGAACGATAATGGTAGAAGGTGAGATGCGTGAAATCTTTTGGACAAACCTGAACTGGGATGATCTGGATGATATGACAGAATCTAAATTTATAAATTGTGTCCGATATTTCATGTTGTTGACAAAGAAATATGGACCGCTTGATATCACAGATGAAGTACAGGATATCATATCAGGTGAGATCGTTGCACTGGATATGATAAGATTAAAATCTGGCATAAGAAAAAACTTCGTGAAGCTGAATCAGTATGAAGTAAAGATGCCAAAGGATAATGCAAAGGCTGGAATCATGCGTGGGAAATGGCTGAAACGCCTGATGCGATATGCAGTTTCGGAAACACTGTGGGAGAAAACCGATCCGGTCACAGAGTGGGTCATACAGAGAGATGACTGGAAACTTGTAAAACGCGCAATCAGACAAAAATATATTGGGAAGGAAAATGCAGACAAACTTCTGGAGTATGCAGCCACTGTGGAAAATACAGAAACAGATCCACGAATTGTTCAGTTGCTGCTGGCAGAAAGATAAGATACAAACAGCTTTTGCACAGGGAACCCGAAAATTAATAAATACTATTCAAAAAGAAAGGAACAGGTTAGTGAGAAGTAATATCAGCTACAGACCATATGCAAACGTAGATTATGAAAAAATTTATAAAAAAGTAGTAGAAATGGATCCGTCCATGGAAGAATTCATAGACGAAGTAAGAGAAATCGAACTTCCGGAAGATGAGGAAATACAGCAGTTGGAAGCCGGGCTGAGAAAAAAGGACAAAAAAGCAACGGAAAGGCTTATAGAACTGTATACGAGATATGCGGTAAGACTGGGTTTACAAAGAGCGGAAGAGCACGAAATGAATATCATAGATGCAATTTCGGAAGCGCATATAGGGCTTGTTGTGGCAGCAAACAACTACAATATTGACAGATGCGGTATATTTGAGGAATATGCACACACTTATATCATAAGCAGATTTGACAGAAATCAGGAAACAACAAGGAAGACAATGCATTATCCGGCTGGCCCAAAAGGAAATTACTTTAAAGTATACCGTAAGTTGAGAGATAATGGATATAAACCTGGAAATCTTAAAGAATCAGAGAAGAAGGAAGCATTTGAACTTCTTCGGAAGGAAACAAATCTGTCAGTAGAAGAGATAGAAATTGCTATGGATGCAATGATTCCGGAAGAATCCATGGAGCAGTATTTTGCAGAAAACTACATAGAAGAAAGCAATTGCTATACAAATGACGTGCCAGAAGAATTCATTACAGAAATGGAAGAAGTAGAGAAAGAAATAGACATTCATAAAGCTGCTGAGGCACTGGATCAGGTGATGGATACACTGGCTCCGAGAGAAAAAGAAATCCTCAGGCTGAGATATGGGCTGACAGATGGAAAAGAATATACACTGGAGGAAGTTAGCCAGAAATTTGGCGTAACCAGAGAACGTATAAGGCAGATTGAAGCGAAAGCATTACGCAAACTGCGTCATCCAGTCAGAGGCAGAATTTTACATAAGTATATAGAATAAAAGGAAAATGACAAGAGTTGACTGACAGACAGGAGTAAAAATGGGCTTGAAATTCTCTGGAACAAACTATGAAGATCAGAATGGGATAGAAAAGTATATAAAAGACGGAACCATTATCATGAGTTCGGAACTGGAGAGCACCATTGCTTTTATGGATGAAAAACACAGTGAGGAATTTATAAAAAAGTGCAGAGATCTGGCAGATCAGGTACGGCTGTCTGCTATTTACGAGGCACAGAATATTCCACTGTTAAGACAATATATCAGAAATCATTATGAGGATGAGGTACACGAAGAACTTCGGGCATATCTGGAATGGCTGAATGGAAAGAAAAAGCGGAAAGAAAAAATAAAAAGAAGACTGTATGTACGGAAAAAGGATAGTTATACAGAAGATTTTCGGTTTTTCAAAATATTTCTGCGTACCTACTGGATGAGAGAATCCGGATATGCTGATCAGATCATCAGAGATATACAGAGAAGACTTCTTGAGTATCTGGAATCAGAAATAACAGATGAACTGGCTGGTTACAGTTTTTCCGGGATAAACCTGAACTGGGATGATCTGAATGATATGGATAAACCAGATGCCATAAATTGTGTTCAGTATTTTATGCTGCTGACACAGAAATATGGTCCGGTTGATGTTTCGGATAAAGTTTATGATTTCGTGGATGACGGTGTGTACGTGCTGGACATGATAAAATTAAAGTCCGGTGTAAGAAAGAACTTTGTGGCATTGCATCAGTATGAGGTGGAGATGCCGGAGAGCAGACAAAAGGAAAGTATCATACAGAAAAAATGGACAAAGAGGCTGATGCACTACGCAGTTCCGGATAAGCTTCGGGAAGAAACCGATCCGATTACAGAATGGATCATAAAGAAAAATGACAGAAAACTCATAAAGTATGCGATCAAACAGAAATATATCGGAAAAGAAAATGCAGGGAAACTTCTGGAATATGCTTTTTCTCTGAAAAATGTGGAAACAGATGATTGGATCATTGAACTGCTGACAGAAGAAATGACCGGGCATAAGCAGCAGTCTGTGGAGAAATCCGTAAAAACTCAATGAGAAGGAGCTGGAAATGGAAGAGGACCGCTTTGAAGTAATTGATCAGGATGCTTACGAGGCTGTGAATGCAAAAGAAAGAACAAGAATAACTTCTTTTGATGATGCCAGTTTTTATTATGTAGATGGCAGTCTGACGGAAGCAGTTATAGCTGGAAAGAAAAGACAGATTCGGAAACTGGCACAGAAACAGCCCGTCAGAAGAAGTCCTGCACTGGAATGTGCAATTGCACTTTCCACAAAGGGACTGACAGAATTTATGATAAGAACAATACCGGAAGTAACAGATCTGGTAAGAATGTCAGCAATCTATGAAGGCCGAAATCAACCATTACTGCAGCGATATATGGAAAACCATCCTGATCCAAAAGAAGGCGCGCGCGAACTCCGGACGTATCTCAGATGGCTGGCTAAAAGGAAAAAACAGGGCGGACAGATCAAAAGAAGTTTTTATGTTTTGCAGAAATATATGCATACAGAAAATTTTGCTTTTTTTAAGATGTTTGAACGATATATGGGACCGGAAACCGCCAGTATAATAGTACAGGATATTCAGGGAAAACTTATCGGTTATCTGGATAGGATCATAGATTATAAGAGGAATCGGAAACTGAAAATTCCAAGATCAAAACTGGGCTGGGGACATGTAGAAGAATGGAATCTGGAAGATGTAGAGAATCATGTATCGTATTTTATGAATCTGGTGTGCAGATATGGTCCGTATGATGTGACAGACAGAGTGGAAGAGTTTATGGAACAGGGAGTCTTTACCCTTGATCTAATCCGGCAGAGATCCGGCATGAAGAAAAATTTTGCAGCGATACATCAGTACATGGCGCAGGTATCAAAAGAGGATCCGAGAAAAAGGATCATGCCGGGAAAGTGGATGAAGCGTCTGATGCGCTATGCGGTTCCGGATAAGCTTCGGGAAGAAACAGATCCGATAACGGAATGGCTTATACAGCGAAATGACTGGAAACTTATAAAGTATGCGATCAAACAGAAATATATCGGCAAAAAGAATGCAGATGCGTTATTGAAATATACAGTTTTTTCTGGCAGGGAGGACACAGATCCGAGAATTATCGATTTACTGGTGGCACAAAAGAATGCGCAGTGATAAAATAAAGCTGATTTTATTGTAAAGTGAGGAATCAGAGATGTTATATTTTGTAAATGATTATTCAGAAGGTGTGCATGAAAAAATTCTTCAGCACCTGATTGACACCAATATGGAGCAGCTTGCCGGTTATGGCATGGATCACTACTGCGAGTCAGCCAAGGAGAAGATTAAGAAGGCCTGCGGCTGTGAGGACGCAGAAGTCTTTCTGCTGACAGGAGGAACGCAGACCAATCAGATTGTCATTGACACACTTCTGCAGCCATATGAGGGCGTTGTAGCGGCTCAGACAGGACATGTCAGTACACATGAGGCCGGTGCAATCGAATTTACCGGACATAAAGTTCTGGAACTTCCACAGAAGGATGGCAAGATCTGTGCAGCAGATCTTCAGAAACTGGCAGAGAGATTTTATGGAGATGAGAACCACGAGCATATGGTTTTCCCGGGGATGGTCTATATTTCTCATCCGACAGAGTATGGAACCCTGTATTCCAGAAAAGAACTGGAAGAGTTGTCAGCCGTATGCAGAGAATACAAAATGCCCCTGTACCTTGACGGTGCAAGACTGATCTATGGAATTGCCGCGGCAGAAACAGATGTGACATTACAGGATATTGCAGAACTCTGCGATGTATTTTATATTGGTGGGACCAAGGCAGGCGCACTCTGCGGTGAGGCAGTTGTATTCACGGGAGACAGCATGCCGAAGCATTTTCTCACAAGAGTAAAGCAGCACGGAGCACTGCTTGCCAAAGGAAGGCTTGTGGGAGTGCAGTTTGATGCACTTTTTACCGATGAGCTTTATAAAGAAATCGGCAGAAATGCGATCGAAACGGCAGCAGTTCTGAAAAAAGGTCTACAGGAAAAAGGATATAGATTTCTTTTGGAGTCTCCAACAAATCAGCAGTTTATTATCCTTGAGGATACACGGTTGGAGGAACTTCGAAAGGATGTGCAGTTCAGCTTCTGGGAAAAAACAGATGCTTCTCATACAGCAGTCAGATTTGCCACAAGCTGGGCAACCAGAATGGAAGATGTGCAGAAACTTCTTTATTTGTTATAGATTGTAAAACCTTTTTGTTTGTCGTATAATAAGGCTACTCAGACATGAAAAGGGAGGTAAAACATGAATAAACACGGTAAACGACTGATAACTCTCGCAGCACTGGCAACAACGACAACAGCTATCATCCACATTGCGAACAAAGTGGTTGCGGCATCAGCAGGTCTGAAGGAAATGCTTGATACAAATGGCAAAAATTATTACCATTGGCGTTTTGGTGATATCTATTATACAAGAAAAGGCAAAGGAAGCCCGATTCTTCTGATCCATGATATGCTTCCAGGCGGTTCCGGATATGAATGGAGTAGGATAGAGGATGATCTTGCACTGGAGCATACCGTGTATAACATAGACCTTCCAGGTTGTGGACGTTCCGAGAAACCAGGTATGACTTATACAAATTATGTATATGTCCAGAGCATCTGCGATTTCATCAAGAACGTAATTGGAGAGAAGACAGATGTGATCGTCAGCGGTTACTCAGGTTCCTTCGTCATCATGGCATGCCGCAACGAAGGAAAACTGTTCAACAAGATCATGATGGTCAATCCGGTCAATCCGGGAGCCCTGAAACAGATGCCGACGAAGAGAGACAAACTTTTCCGCAAGTGTCTGGAAGTCCCGGTATTTGGAACACTGG
The DNA here is from genome assembly GCF_040096655.1 of Blautia intestinihominis. Classification (NCBI taxonomy): domain Bacteria; kingdom Bacillati; phylum Bacillota; class Clostridia; order Lachnospirales; family Lachnospiraceae; genus Blautia; species Blautia intestinihominis. The sequence goes on from NZ_JBBMEI010000027.1 coordinate 13,385, forward strand.
TTTACCATATGGTCGTATCCAGAACAGCCATCAATAATGAATTCATCGAGAACTTTGCCTTTGACCCATTCCATCCACTGCGTGATCTGCAGGATGCTTATTATGAGGCTGCACACAAGGGTGGCTGCTATGCCAAGAATGTATATGCAAACAAAGTAGCAAAATACATGAACATCGACATCACCCGTGCACTGAAAGAGATTGATAACAGTCTTTATATTGTAGAGGGTGAAGCTGAGAACAATGGAGAAGCGACAGTAGAAGCTTATCAGAACATTAACCCATCTGTGGAAACAGTTACTCTTAACGAAACAAAACATTTTCCACAGGTAGAGGATCCGGAACATTTTCTGGAACAGGTTGGAATTTTCTTTTAATGCACAAGCCCTGTAGCTGACTGAACAGTTGATAAACAAATTCAGCCAGCCACGGGGCTTTTTTTAAATTGAGGAGAAAATATCAGCCCTGCTGTTTATACTTCGAAATCGCCAGAATCATAAATACAAAGGCAGCAATAAACATAGCTTCGATTCCCATGGATTTCCAGATTTCTTCTGCAACAGGTACGGGCAGGGTTTTGTATTGTGCAAGTGTTTCATTTATAGATTCATACCAGTAGACCGGCAGAAACTGAGCAATCTTAAGGACGCTTTTGTTCATAATACTCATTGGGACAAATGCTCCGCACAGAAAGCACATTCCCAGTGAAAGCAGGTTGGAGATTCCATTCAGCATATTGCTGTTTTTGACAAAAATCCCCACAAGATAGGAGAGCGAAAGTGCAATACCAAGCATCAGTGCCGTATTCAGAATATAGTATCCGATCAGAGGAGAAGTAAGGAACTCCTTATCAAAAAGGACACAGACACCTGCGACTGAGATCAGCCAGAGTACAGCTCCGAGCATAAACATTGCGAGCAGTCCTTCCATATTCTGACGACGCAGCGAGACTGCTGAGGCGCGCATTCGTTTCAGGATATCTTCTTTCTGAAAAGCCAGGAGAACATACCCCATGGAATAACTGAGCACAGCAAGAAACAGATAAGGAACATAGCGGAAATAGTAAATATAAGGTGGTGTTTCAAGATTATTTTCCGTACCTTTGTACATAGTTACTTCCGAGGCAGGCAATTCCATGGATGCATCCATGGCTTCCTTAAGGGAAAAACCTGCGGCTGTATAAGTACGTATGGAATTGATCCATGTACTGATCTGCTGATCTACGTAAAAAGAGGTATAAGAACCAGGGACTTTGGTGACGGAGAGAGGTTCTTCCTCTTCAATACATGTCTGGTAAAAATTTTCCGGGATCTGCACGATATAAGATGTATTTCTGTAAAAAAGTTCCTCCTGCATAACGGATGGTTCACTGGAGATTTCAGATACATTGTGGATAGTACTGAGGTATCTGATAAGACCCCGGGAAAGTTCGCTCTGATCTCTGTCTGCGACGGCAACATTGATCCGTGTCTTTTCAAAAGTACCGAGATGCTCTTTGCGGGCAGAAGCCTGAAGTGCGATGGCAATTGCAAAAAAGATCACCAGATATATCAGAAGCATTCCGAGATTTTTCTTTAAAATTTTTAAGTATCCTTTAAATACTGTCATAACGTTCCCTCCGGATAAGCAAGAATGAAGCAAGAACAAGCGCGGCACTCATGACGATCAGTGTGATCAGATTTCTGTAATAGCGTGAGGCATCGTCATATACATTAATACAGTAAAGAGCATCGGAGATCAGTGCAGCAGGATTGAACCTGTTGATGATCGGAGCGTGTTTTTCTACGGTGTCTTTCATAGAGCCGTTCATAAGTCCTGACAAAAAACAGCAGGACATGGAGATTGCGAGCATGATTCCGATCTTGATGCCTTCATTCAGTCTGCTAAGACTTCCGATAAACAATCCCATAGATACACCGATCAGGCTTCCGAACAGAGAAATAATCAACATTTTGCCGAACTGTCCCTGAAAATCTAGGTTCAGGATATTTCGCAGATACAGAAGCAGAACGATCACATCTGCGTACCCCAGCAGAAAAGAGGCAATCTGTTCTGAAAGGATCAGTTTCAGCTTGTGGGTAGGCGTGATGCAGCGACGTGCCGCCAGAGCCGTTAAATTGGCCTGTAAAGTGATCACAGAGCCAAAGCCGATAAAACATCCATAAAGACATCCCATTGCGACCAGAGCGTAAAAAAACTGCGAATTCCCATCTATTGTTTTGCCGTCGAGAGAGACTTCCCGGACAAGGTCTTTTGTATCTGACATCTGCCGGAGAGCGGAGAGAAGTCCGGAAGGATGTTTTTTCAGGATGGTCTGCAGCGTATGCAGATTGTTTTCATAACTTTCCAGGACGGACTGTAGAATGCTCTCAGGAATTCCCTGTCCATTGAGTGTAAGGCCTGGGATAGCCTGTTCATAGTAGATGCCGGAGATCTTTTTCTGACTTAATGCGTCAAGCGCATCCTTTTCACTCATTTCATGAAGAGCGATCAGTTCAGAATCTCCGCTTTGAACCTGATCAAGGAAAAAAACAAATACAGGATTGGCAGACTCTTTTACAAGTGCGACCTGCACGGTTTCAAAGTCCGCGTCATTCAGATTTCCAAATGCAAAAAAGAAAAAAGTGGCCATGATCAGCGGAAAAACAAGCGGCCAGAAGACCATATTAAAATTTCGCAGCTTGACCAGAAGGTTATATTTTATTAAATGCCGCATAGAAAAGATCCTTTCTTAAAAATATACATAATAATGCATAATTATACATCAATCACGAAGCTGTTTTCCAGTTATTTCAAGAAATACATCATTCAGTGTAGGAAGTTCAGAGAAAACCCTGCCAAATGTGAGATTCTGGCTCTGGAGGTAATTCAGAATCCGGATCAGGTTATGCTGTGCACCGGTGCAGCGAAGAGTGAGGATCTGATCTTCATAATGTACATCAAATACATGGGGAAGATTTCGGATATCCTGAAGCTGCTTTTCGGTCAGAAGAAGAGCTTCGACGGTGATCGTTTCGCCGGTTTTGATCATTTTCTTTAATTCTTCAGTGGTTCCGGATGCGATGACGCGTCCGTGATCCATGATCGCGATTCGTGTACAGATCTGTTCGACCTCTTCCATGTAGTGTGAAGTGTAGATGATCGTAGAACCCTGGCGGTTTAATTCCTGAATGCCCTCCAGGATTTTATTGCGGCTTTGCGGATCTACGGCGACAGTTGGCTCATCGAGGATGATAAGTCGTGGTTTGTGAGCAATCCCGCAGGCAATATTGAGCCTTCTGAGAAGACCGCCGGAAAGTTTTTGAGGTCGTGTTTTGCGGTAGTCTTCCAGTCCGACAAACCGGATGGCTTCTTCGACAAGTTCCCTTCGCCGATTTTTGTCATGTATGTACAGACCGCAGAAATAATCGATATTTTCAGATACAGTCAGCTCATCAAAAACCGCTACATTCTGAAGTACAATACCAATCTGCTGCTTGACTTCGTAGTTGTCAGGCGTCATTTTCTGTCCGAAGATCTCGATGTCGCCCTTATCATATTTCAGCAGAGAAAGGAGACAGTTGATCGCAGTTGTTTTGCCGGAACCGTTCGGACCGAGAAGACCGAAGATCTCTCCTTCTTTGATATCCAGATTCAGATGATTCAGAGCGACCAGATCTCCATATCGTTTTACAAGATTTTCTATATGAATCATAATAGTTCCTCCGGTCTCATATAATTTGAGGTTATGAAATGATTATAAAAGAAATCAGAAAGAATACCAAGTGTGCGATGTCATCAAAGAGACGTGACATTTGTCACTTTGTATGGGGCAGGGGAATATATTATAATGATTCTGAACAGAGATGTTTTTACGTAATTGTTTGCAGTAGTATCAATAAATAGTGAGGAATTGAGTGATGAGGTATTTTCGAGATACAGGAATACTTTTTCTGGGAGGAATCCTGCCATTATGTACACTCAGCCTGAATAGAGGGCTGGTACTGGCAATGCTAGAGACAGTGATATTAATATGTGGCAGTTACTTCTTTGACAGGAAATACACCAAAATCTTATTATGGAGTATATTTGCGGTATCATTTTTTGTAATGCCGGAAATAAGATTGTTCTGTCCCGTATTGATCTATATTCTCGTAAGAGAACAGGAGACGGTGACGACACTTTCAGGAGGGTTTCTGGGAACAATAATACTGATAAAAAATGACGCTTCTTTGCCAATAATGACAACTATATTACTGATTATAGAGGCTTTAGCGTGGATATTAGCGACTGATGCAATAAAGTACGACAAAATGTACTTTGAAATAAGAAGAATAAAAGATGACAGCGAAGAACGTACCATGCTTCTTGCAGAAAAAAACAAAGCATTGCAGGAAAAACAAAATTATGAAATTTATGCGGCAACACTTCGTGAGAGAAACCGAATTGCCCGCGAAATCCATGATAATGTAGGACATTTGCTTTCAAGGACTATCTTATTAACCGGTGCGGCAAAGACCTTAAATCGGGACAAGAATATGGAAAGTCTGTTGGAAGGACTGGACACATCACTGAATTCTGCTATGAACAGTATACGTTCAAGCGTACATAATCTTCATGATGAATCTGAAACTCTCAGAGAGATAGCAGAGGGAATTATAAAGGACTTTGAAAATTGCACGATGGAATACGATATGTCCGAAATAATACCCAATAAAATTAAATATTGCTTTGCGGCAATTATAAAAGAAGCACTGTCGAATGTTATAAAACACAGTAATGCGACAGCTGTAAAAATAGTACTCAGAGAACATCCGGCATTGTATCAGCTTTGTATCGAAGATAATGGAAAAGGATATTCAGAAAAGGAAGCAGACAGCAAAGGAATAGGATTAAAAAATATGCAGGAACGGGTGACATCACTTGGAGGAACCTTGCAGATCAATGGAAAAAATGGATTTCGGATATTTGCCGTAATTCCAAAACAACAGGATTAGAACAGTAAAAATGAGGATAAAATTAAGATGAAGATAGTAATTGTAGATGATGATTGTCTGGTTACAGAAGCGTTGAAGACGATCTTACAGATCAATGGGGACGTTGAAGTGGCTGCAACTGGAATCGATGGAGAGGATGCGTGCAGACTGTACAGACAGTATTGCCCGGATGTACTGCTGATGGACATTCGGATGAAAGGAATGAACGGATTGGAGGCTTCTGAACATATTCTGCAGGAGTATCCGGAGGCAAAAATCCTGCTTTTGACGACATTTCTGGATGATGAATATATAGTAAAAGCACTTCGGTTAGGGGCAAAAGGATACCTCTTAAAACAGGATTATGCCAGTATTCTTCCTGCGCTGCAGGCGGTAAATTTAGGGCAGACGGTTTTTGGAAAAGAAATCGTATCTAAAATACCAGATCTGATCAGGAAGGAAGAAAAGTTCGATTACAGTAGTTATGGGATCAACGAACGGGAACAGGAGATTATCCGTCTGATCGCTGATGGATACAGCAACAGAGAAATTGCGGCAGAGCTGTTTTTGAGCGAAGGAACTATCCGAAATTATCTGAGTGCCATATTAGATAAACTGCAATTAAGGGACAGGACTCAGGTGGCGGTGTTTTATTATCAACACAGGTGAATAATTATTAAAAAAATATACAATTATGTGGAAAAAGGTGCCAGAGAGGAGGCATATACAGGGAAAAAAGCGTGTGATGAAGCAGATAGAAGGGAAAAATGGGAAGATGAAAGAAGATATCAGGCATTAGGGAAAAGGAAAGAAAAAAGACAAATGTATTTAATAGAAAGACATGTGAGGCGACACTTCTTAACGAACAAATATTATGTAAACTAAAAGATGCCGACAAAGCTCATTCGTGATGCACTTTACCAGGACTGTTCAAAATAGATGAAACAGAAATGATTAATATTGTATGTTTCACGCTTATAAAATGTTTCACGTGAAACATTGACGGACGCGCTGTAAGATAGATGATATAGAAAGATATATTTGTAAACTTGTAAATTATAAACAATTCGTTGATGAAAATTTTCCTAAATTTTAATGTTTCACGTGAAACATTATGTGGAACATTAAAGGCAAAAGTGCTATAATTGATAGGTCGTAAATGATTTTGAAAGGAGGGTGAACTTTGGGAAGAATTATAGCAGTAGCCAACCAGAAAGGCGGTGTTGGTAAGTCTACAACGGCAATTAACCTTTCTGCATGCCTTGCTGAAAAAGGGAAAAAAGTTCTGGCAATTGACATAGATCCGCAGGGAAACACAACCAGTGGGTTAGGCGTTGATAAAAATGGCGTAGAAAATACGCTTTATGAATTGCTTCTTGGAGAAGCTGACATTAAAAAAACAGTTATAAAAGATGTAGTGGAAAATCTTGATTTAATTCCATCCAATATAAATTTATCCGGAGCAGAAATCGAATTGATTGGTGTGGACGATAAAGAGTATATTTTAAAGGGAATTACGGATAAACTTCGAAGAAAATATGATTATATTATCTTGGATTGTCCGCCGTCTTTGAATATGCTGACAATCAATGCATTAACAGCTGCAACTTCTGTCCTTGTTCCAATACAGTGTGAGTATTATGCTTTGGAAGGCCTTTCTCAGCTGATACATACGATTGATCTTGTAAAAGACAGATTAAATAAGAAACTTGCAATGGAAGGCGTTGTATTTACCATGTATGATGCCAGAACAAATCTTTCTTTACAGGTAGTCGAGAATGTAAAGGATAATCTTCAACAGAATATTTATAAGACCATTATTCCGAGAAATGTAAGACTTGCAGAAGCACCAAGTTACGGACAGCCTATCAATATATATGATTCAAGATCTGCCGGTGCAGAAGCTTATCGCCTTTTAGCTGAAGAAGTTATTAACAGGGAGGATAAATAATGGCAGGAAAAAAATCAGGACTTGGAAGAGGTCTGGATGCACTTTTTCCGGAAAAGGTTTCACAGGAAAAACCTAAAACTGTAAGAAGTTCTAAGCCAAAGACAAATACAGCAAGTACGAAATCAACAACAGAACAGTCCGTTGTAAAGGGCGAAACGATTGTAAAAATTTCAAAAGTAGAGCCGAATCGTGAACAGCCACGCAAGAAATTTGATGAAGATGCACTCCTTGAGCTGGCTGAATCTATCAAGATGTATGGCGTTCTGCAGCCGCTTCTCGTATCTGACAAGAAGGACTATTATGAAATTGTCGCAGGAGAACGGAGATGGCGTGCAGCAAAGATGGCTGGACTGAAAGAAATTCCGGTTGTCATCAAAGAATTTTCCGACCAGGAAATTGTGGAGATATCCCTGATAGAGAACATTCAGAGAGAAGACCTGAATCCTGTCGAGGAAGCAATGGCATATAAACGTCTGATTGATGAATTTAATCTGAAACAGGATGAAATCGCAGAGAGAGTATCCAAGAGCAGGACAGCTGTAACAAACTCTCTTCGTCTGTTGAAACTGGATCCGAGAGTACAGCAGATGATGGTGGATGAAATGATTTCAGCAGGACATGCGCGTGCATTGCTTGCTATCTCAGATGTAGAGAAACAGTATTCTGTAGCAATGCGGATTTTTGATGAGAAGCTCAGCGTAAGAGAGACAGAAAAGCTGGTAAAGACAATCTTAAACCCATCAAAGAAAAAAGAAACTTCGTCATCTGATTCGGCGGAAGATGCAATTTATGAAAGTCTTGAAGAAAAGATGAAGAATATTACCGGAACACGTGTATTTATTCACAGAAAGAAGAACAATAAGGGAAAGATAGAAATAGAATACTATTCAAGAGATGACCTTGAGAGAATTATAGATTTATTTGAATCTATCAGATAAAATAAAAGGGGTATGATATGAGTACAATTTTTGATAGTATTGGTATTGATCCTGGAATTGTTATCATTATTTTGCTTATTGTAGTTCTGGTATTGATTGCGTCTACAGTAAGCAGTAATATGAGATTGACTCGACTGGAGCGAAAATATAAAATGTTTATGAAAGGAAGCGATGCTCAGTCACTTGAGAAAACTTTCGTTCGTAAATTTGCACAGATCGATCATCTTTTTGAGGCAAAAGAGGATCATGAAAAGGCAATACGCACTCTGGCAAAACATTTCAAATTACTTTACAGCAAGTATGGTGTTGAAAAATACGATGCATTTGACGATGTTGGAGGAAAACTGAGTTTTGCGCTGGCACTTCTTGACAGAGAAAACACAGGTCTGATTCTGAATGCAGTACACAGTCGTGATAACTGCTTCCTTTATTTAAAAGAGATCGTCAAGGGTGAATCTTATGTAATGCTTAGTCAGGAAGAGGTAGAAGCACTTCGCAAGGCAGTTAATTTTGGACTTGGTGAAGTAAATGAAGGCGAAACAACGAAAAAATAAAATGGATATAACCACTTATTTTCAGGAGGAGAAAAAATGTTAGACATTAAATTTGTGAGAGAAAATCCGGAAGTTGTAAAACAGAATATCAGAAACAAATTCCAGGACAGCAAACTGGAACTGGTAGACAAGGTTATCGAACTGGACAAAGAAAACCGTGAGATCAAGCAGGAAGTAGAAGCTCTCAGAGCAGAGAGAAACAAGATTTCCAAACAGATCGGCGCACTGATGGGTCAGGGCAAACGTGAAGAGGCAGAAGAGGTTAAGAAACAGGTGGCTGCATCTGGTGCAAGAATTGATGAGCTTTCTGCAAGAGAAAAAGAAGTAGAAGAAGAACTTCTCAAAAACATGATGGTTATCCCGAACATCATTGCTCCATCTGTACCGATTGGTAAAGATGACAGTGAAAACGTAGAAATCGAGAAATTTGGTGAGCCGGTTGTTCCGGATTATGAAATTCCATATCACACAGATATTATGGAAAGCTTTGACGGAATCGATCTGGATAGCGCAAGACGTGTTGCAGGTAACGGATTCTATTATCTGATGGGAGATATCGCAAGACTTCATTCCGCAGTTATCGCATATGCGCGTGACTTCATGATCAACCGTGGATTTACTTACTGTGTACCGCCTTTCATGATCAGAAGCAACGTTGTAACAGGCGTTATGAGCTTTGCAGAGATGGATGCCATGATGTACAAGATCGAAGGTGAGGATCTGTATCTGATCGGAACAAGTGAGCATTCTATGATCGGTAAATTCATCGATCAGATCGTTCCGGAAGAAGAACTTCCAAAAACACTGACAAGTTATTCCCCATGCTTCCGTAAAGAAAAAGGAGCACACGGACTGGAAGAGAGAGGCGTTTACCGTATCCATCAGTTTGAAAAACAGGAAATGATCGTTGTCTGCAAACCAGAAGAAAGCCCGATGTGGTTTGACAAACTGTGGCAGAACACTGTTGATCTGTTCCGTTCTCTGGATATTCCGGTTCGTACACTGGAATGCTGCTCCGGTGATCTGGCAGACCTCAAGGTGAAATCTCTTGACGTAGAAGCATGGTCTCCAAGACAGAAGAAATATTTCGAAGTAGGAAGCTGCTCTAACTTAGGTGATGCACAGGCTCGTCGTCTGAGAATCCGTGTAAATGGAAAAGATGGCAAGAAATATCTTGCGCACACACTGAACAACACTGTAGTAGCTCCTCCGAGAATGCTGATCGCATTCCTGGAAAATAACCTGAATGCTGACGGATCCGTAAATATTCCGGAAGCACTGCAGCCATACATGGGCGGCATGAAGAAAATTGAGAAAAAGACCCGCGCATAAGGATATGGAGGTGTACTTTTGCACAGCTATTTAAAAGCAGTCGGTTTTTCAGAAATAAAGAAACGTGCGGAGATGAAAGAAATCCTGCTGGATGTGATTCGAAACTACGATGAAAAAAACGTGGTTTCAGACCATCCGGACGGCACTTTTGCTGAATTCTCCAAAAGTTATGGATACGACTGCGGAATTACTGTTTGCGGTCAGTACGATGAAGATAACAGGTTTCACGTGGAATATTATTATCCTTTCTTTAAGGGAACCGGCATTACAACGAATGAACCGGTGACAGTAGAACGGCATGCAGACAAAGAATCTTTTGCAGGTGCCTGCGACGATCTGAGAATAGGAATTACACTGATCTTTTATCTGCAGAATGGTGCGAGATATATGCTCGAAAAAAGCAAAGGAAATGTTTTGAACAAACCATTGACTTTATCCGGCCTTGCAGATGAGGGACGTATTCTTCTTCCGGTCCTGAAAGATAAAGAAGCAGTAAAGGTCGAGAAGGAAACCAGTAAGAATCGTAGTTCACTGATTGCGGCAGCCAGAAATGGTGACGAGGAAGCGATGGAAAGCCTTACGATGGAAGACATGGATACATATTCCATGATCTCCCACAGGATCGTAAATGAAGATATTTTTACGATCGTGGATTCTTATTTCATGCCTCATGGAATCCAGTGTGACCAGTATGGAATTCTGGGAGAAATCCAGGAAATCCATCATACCCGCAATGAGGTGACAAATGAAGAACTCATTCAGATGACAGTAGAGAGCAATAACATGCAGTTCGATATCTGCATCAACAAAAAAGACCTCCTGGGTGAACCGGAGATTGGAAGACGCTTTCGAGGTAATATCTGGCTTCAGGGACAGATCCATTTCTGACAGATAAATAATATTAAAATACAGGCGGCAGATAAAGATAAAATTCTGCTGGAAGAACAGAAAGTCCCCACCCACTACTTTAATTGCGAAAGGCAATAAGCAGTGGGTGGGGACTTTCTTATTTATACTACTTAAGGAGGAAGATATATATATAAGTAGCGAAGCGGATTATGAATAGCCGCTTTGCTACAAAAAATGGGGTAGCCAACTGGTAGGCGGATTTATCTGTTAATGCTGTTGAATGGGAGAGCTTTCTGCATGATTTCGTTGAATTCCTTACGCGCTTTCTCGTGGCCACAGATTTCGATAACGTCAGTTTCAGGATCGTATTTTACATATAAAACTGCGTTCTCCAGGTCGGGAGCTTCTTCCAGATCATTTTCACGGTTATTGGTCTGTTTGATCAAGACGCTGAAGCTCTTATTAATAGGTTCGTTAAAAACTTTTTTGTCTACAAAGGTGTTCTCTACTACGGGTGTATCTGGATGCCAGATAGCCTTATCCAGAATATCTGCGAAAGCGTCTTCACTTAAATCGGCAAAAGAATAAAATGTCTGATACTTCCATTCGCTGTTTGTTAACATTAGATTACAAATTCTGTACTCGCGGAATATTCTTCTGCTATAAAGGTTTTTCCATTTGCATATACCATTGTCTTTTCAAATTCCTGGAGAAAATTATACTGTTTGCGAAGTTCGCGAATTTCGTCCGCCTTTTTTGACCAGCTTTCTGAAGATTTTAATTTGGGGTCAGTAAGTGCCAAAATTTTATCCGCTTCCTCCAAAACATCTTTTAACCAGAATTGCGTATCTCTTAAAGGGAACAGTGCATTGCTTCTTCTGGAAGCAGATCTCCTGAAATCCTTTTGAGAATTCCATTTCCCTTATATACTATCCCCAGTTTATCAAGATATTCTTTTGTCTGTGGAAACTCAAAAGCTGCTTCCATTTCCGGCAGATTTTTCATAGCTGTTTCTTTATCGTATTTTTTGAGATTAGGCTCTGTACCTACAACAGTGTTGTTTCCCTCTGCTGCTTTGGTGTCAAGCAATGGTAAAACATCATTTACTACGATGAATAATCTCTTTTTCATTAGTTAAGGTCCCCTTTTTATAAATAAGTTCGTTGTTGTTTCTGATGACATATATACTAAAGTATAACGTGATTTTGCTCCAGAGTATTGTATAGAAAAGTTTTGCTCAGGGATAAGTTTTTTCATCAGGGTAGAATGCACATATTACCAGGGACAACTCGGGTATATAACGACCAAGAAAGTCAAGGGAATTGTAAAAAATTATAAATGATTTGATGCAAACTTGATAAAATAAAAGACTTGTTTTTTGGGAGAAGATATAGTACAATTTCATTTGTGAGATATTTGTCCTGTTAGTTTAATGGATAGAACAGGCGCCTCCTAAGAGAAAACCGAGGCATTCCCCAAAGGGAAAAAATGAAAAACAACTTTCAGTTCGAATCTATTCTGAAAAATGCCAAAGGTGACAACAAAGCATTCCCCAAATTAGGGAACGTTCTAATGTTACCAAATCGAAAAAATCTGTAGATTGACAACTCGAAAAAGAGTTGATAATCTTATATATGGCCGAAGGGAAAAATCCCAGAAACCCAGTAAAATCAAGGGTTTGCGGCATGTGTCGTCATAGCTCAGCTGGATAGAGCACTCGCCTCCTAAGCGAGGGGTCGGAGGTTCAAATCCTCTTGGCGACGGACTTCAAAGCGTTCGAAAATGTTAGCTGGATTAGCTGACAACGAACGCTTTTGTTATTTTCTAATCACGTTCGTGACATGAAATTCCATTCAAAATGATCAATTTCCAGCTAACGCAATCCGATTTTTGTTAGCTGACAGCTAATCAAAATTACCGGTTTGCAAACATGGGTTTTAGAAAGTCCAGCTAACATTTGGGTTCCGCTCCGTTGTCACCCCTTATTTGGGGATGTAAATCAGAGAAAAGGCGGGAAAAGAAACAATCTCTCCCAAACCTGCAAACATGAATTAGCTGAAACAGTATTCAATTCTATTAGCTACAGCTAATGGTCAAACAGCAATGTCTGTTTGGAACTTTACTATCTATAAAAGTTCCAGGCAGGCATTTTTTATTTCCTGAATCCTGGAGGAAAGGAGTCAAGATGACTGAACCAAACAGACAATCAGGAGAAAACGAAGAAAGAATCATAGAAATTGAGATTGAGCGTCTTCGTCCGTTCAAAGAGCACCCGTTTCAGGTAAAAGATGATAAGGAAATGTTTCTTTTGCAGGAAAGCATTGAGAAGTATGGAATTTTAAATCCGCTGATCGTCAGACCAGTACCGGATGGATACTATGAGATCATATCCGGTCACAGAAGAAAACATGCTGCGGAGAAACTGGGATACGGTAAAGTACCGGTAATCATCCGGGTATTAAGTGAAGATGATTCCATCTTGAGCATGGTAGATTCCAATCTTCACAGAGAACGGATCAGCTACAGTGAAAAAGCTTTTGCTTACAAACTGAAGAATGACGTATTAAAAAGAAAAAGTGGTCGAAAAAAGAGCCAAGTTGACCACAAAACACCAAGAAAGCGGGCAATAGAAATCATCAGTGAAGATTGTGGTGATAGTCCAAAACAAGTACAGCGTTATATCTCACTGACAAAACTGATACCGGAAATGCTGCAGAAGCTGGATGATGAGATTATTTCTTTTTGTCCGGCTGTAGAGATAGCTGCATTAAGTGAAAAGGAACAAAAGGAACTGCTTGTAGCAATGGAGTATGCACAGGCGATCCCATCACTCTCATAGGCCCAGAGGATCCGGCAACTGAGTAAAGAAAAACAGTTGTCACTGGAAAAGATGGAAGAGATCATGTGTGAAGTGAAAAAGGGTGAGATTACAAGAGTGGCATTCACAAACGAGCAGTTACACAAGTATTTTCCGAATTCCTATACACCGGCAATGATGAAACGGGAAATACTGGCACTGTTGAAATTATGGAAAAAAGAATCATGGGAAAGTTAAAGGAGGAAGAAATCATGTGTAAAGTTATATCTGTAATAAACCAGAAAGGCGGCGTTGGAAAGACCACCACAACCGTAAATGTAGGCATTGGACTGGCAAGAGAAGGTAAGAAAGTGTTGCTGATCGACGCGGATCCACAGGGAAGTTTAACAGCAAGTCTTGGATATGAGGAACCGGATGATCTTCGCATCACACTGGCAACGATCATGATGGATGTCATCAACGAAGAAGAAATCTCTCTGGAAGATGGTATCTTACATCACCAGGAAAATGTAGATCTTCTCCCGGCAAATATTGAGCTTTCCGCACTGGAAGTAACGATGGGAAATGTTATGAGCAGAGAAATGATCATGAAAGAATATATCGATGCGATAAGATGCCGATACGATTATATCCTGATCGATTGTATGCCGAGCCTTGGTATGATGACAATCAATGCACTGGTCTCTTCTGATTCTGTTCTGATACCTGTGCAGGCCGCATATCTGCCTGTTAAAGGACTTCAGCAGCTGATCAAGACCATTCTTACAGTAAAGAAAAGACTGAACCGGAAACTGGCGATAGAGGGCATTCTGTTGACTATGGTAGATTTCAGAACCAATTACGCAAGGGACATTGCATCGAGAGTACATACAACATACGGAAGCCAGATAGAAGTATTTGAAAATGTGATTCCGATGTCCGTAAAAGCAGCTGAGACCAGTGCAGAGGGAAAAAGTATCTACATGCACTGTCCGAAAGGAAAAGTTGCTGAGGCATATATGAAATTGACACAGGAGGTTTTGAATAATGAAAAATAGAAGTGGCGAAAAGATTAAACTGGCTAGTATTGATGAATTGCTTGGTGTGGTAAATGAAGAATCTGCAATGGCGATAGAGATCAGTAAGATCCATCCATTTAAAAATCATCCGTTCAAGGTGCTGGATGATGAAAAGATGCAGGACTTGGTAGAAAGCGTAAAGATCAATGGAGTACTGACACCGGTACTGCTTCGCATGGATGAAAATGAAGAATATGAAATGGTATCCGGTCACAGAAGAATGCATGCAGCGCAGCTGGCAGGACTGACGACAATTCCGGTAATCGTAAGAGAATTATCAGATGATGATGCTATTGTGGCTATGGTGGACGCTAACATTCAGCGAGAGGAACTGTTGCCGAGTGAGAAAGCTTTTGCATATAAAATGAAACTAGCAGCTATGAAAAGACAAGCAGGAAGACCAAAAAATAATTCTGGCCAAAATGACCAGAATTTAATAGGAACAGTATCTAGGGATGTATTAGCAGAGCAAGTCGGAGAAAGTTCTAAACAGATTCAGCGTTACATTCGCCTGACAGAATTGATTCCGGAACTTCTTGATCTGGTAGATAACAAGAAGCTTCAGTTCACGGTTGCTGTCGATATCTCCTACATTGATAAGGAAGTACAGGAATGGATCTACGAATATATCAGCGACACTGGATTTATCAAGCCCAAACAGATTACAGCACTTAGAAATCAACTGAATGATGGGCCAATTAACCAGATTCAGATGTTATCAATTTTCAATAACTGTGTGATGGCAAAGAAAGTATCCCGGTCTCTCACTTTCTCAGAAAAGAAACTGACAAAGTATTTTCCGGATGATTATACAGCCAAAGATATGGAGCAGGTGATTGAATCATTATTAGAAAAATGGATGCAGGAACAGTCCTGTTAAGGATAGAAAAAGTTAAGAAAACAAAGTCAAAGAAGTTTAAAAAGAGGACTTCTTAGCAGAAAACGAAAGGAGGCAGTTATGGAGAAAAAAATGACATTTAATTATTTTTACGGTACCGAAGCTGATCAGTTCAGCTTCTACCGCATACCAAAAGCATTATTTACAGACAGTTACTTTAAAGACTTATCAAGCGATGCTAAAATTTTATATGGACTGATGTTGGATCGAATGTCTCTTTCCATCAAAAATCAGTGGTTTGACGACAAAAACAGAGCATATATCTACTTTTCCATCGAAGATATTATGGAATTACTGAACTGTGGCAGAAATAAAGCCATCAAATCCATGAGAGAACTGGATGACGAAACAGGAATTGGTCTGATTGAGAAACGCAGGCAGGGATTTGGAAAGGTGAACGTTATCTACGTGAAAACCTTTATGCCTGAGAAAACAGATGAGAAAAAATTTGGAGAGGGATTAGAGAAGTTTAAAAAACAAACTTCTGTGGAAAATGAAGAGCCTGCAGAAGTTTACAATTTAAACTTCATGAAGTCCCAAAATCAAACTTCTAGAAGTCCCGAAAACAAACTTCAAGAAGTTTACATTTCAAACCCTAATAATACTAATCTTAGTGATACTGAAATGAATGATAATAAATCTAATCCTATCATATCTGTGGATGAGAAAAGATTTGATAGCGATAATCGCTCTGAGGATTATCAGGCTTATGAAAACCTTGTCAAAGAGACTATTGATTATGAATCACTGGAAGTAACCCATCATGACGATATGCGACAGGTAGATGAAATCGTGAACCTGATCGTAGAGACTGTGATGTGTAAAAATGACAAAATATTGATTGCCAGCAACTGGTATCCGGCATCACTGGTGAAGAAAAAATTTCTGATGCTGACCTATTCACATATCGAGTATGTCTTACACTGTATGCGTGGTAACACCACCAAAGTGAAGAACATCAAGAAATATTTATTAGCAGCCCTGTTTAATGCACCGTCAACGATGAACGGGTATTATCAGGCAGAGGTGAACCATGATATGCCAGGACTGGTAAGATAGGAGGTGCACATGTTTATTTTAAAACTTGCTGGGAAGATATTATTACTGCCGGTATGGCTGATCCTTTTTGTGATCGGCCTGGCAGTGAAGATGACAGTACAGACTTATGCGGTTGTCAGAGGAATCCTTGGATTTATATTCACTTTGTTGATTATAGCAACTGCATACTGTTACCATGACTGGGTACAGGTTGCATTCCTGTTTGCGCTGAGTGTTATTCTGTATCTGATCCTGTTTGCAGGAGTGTTCGTAGATACTGTACTGGACATGACAAGAGAATGTATTATTGATTTTATTATATCGTGAGGAGGATATGAAAATGAGCGAAAACAATGATTATATTCAGCTACCACCACTTAAAAAAGACACACCAGCCGATGTGGTAGCATTTATGTGGGAATACATGAAAGTACCGGAGGATTCAAGAGAAAAAGTTAAGAATCTGCTTAAAGATGCAAATGAAAATGGAGTAAAAATAAGTCATCAGGCACCAACACTGTATGATGTTGTTCCGAAAGAAGAAATTGCTGAATTTGAAGAGCTTATGCGCCAAACCATAGCTGACATTGTATCAGAAGCCAGTAGCGTTGCCTGTTGGGTGTATGTGCAGAAATATGTGAAGCACAAAACCCTAAACGAAATGCTGCAAGAATTGCCAGACGTAGGTCAATTCATCCTAGCTATGGATACCTGGTTTGAAAAACTGATGGAGAAATAATCTAGGAAAATAGTTTAAAGTTTACATGTTATGATCATGTATGAAGTTGGAACAAAATAAAAGAATTGTGCTATAATATTGTTCAAGAAAAAAACTCATTGACATATTTTAATCTATTTAGGAGGATAAACGATCATGTGTACAGCAGCAACTTATAAAACAAAAGATTTTTACTTTGGACGAACCCTCGATTATGAATTCTCTTATGGTGATCAGATAGTAATTACACCACGTAATTATGCGTTTAATTTTCGCCATGTTGGCGATATGAAAAATCATTATGCAATTATTGGAATGGCTCATGTTGCAGAAGATTATCCTTTGTATTATGATGCTATGAATGAAAAAGGAGTGGCAATGGCAGGACTGAATTTTGTCGGAAATGCTGTTTATGCCGCGATTAAGCCAGATGTGGAAAATATTGCACAGTTTGAATTTATTCCGTGGATTTTAAGTCAGTGTTCTTCTTTAGTTGAAGTTCGCGAGCTTCTTGAACGAATTAATATTGTTAATACTCCTTTCAGCGAGCAATTACCATTAGCACAATTACACTGGATCATTTCTGATGAGAATGAGTCAATTACGGTAGAATCTATGTCAGATGGTTTGCATATTTATGACAATCCAGTAGGAGTGCTTACGAATAATCCGCCATTTCCACAGCAGATGTTTCAACTAAATAATTATATGTATTTATCTCCTAAACAGCCCAGAAATACTTTCTGCGAAAATTTGGCTCTTGATGCATATAGTAGAGGTATGGGAGGATTAGGTCTTCCGGGAGATCTCTCATCTTCCTCTCGCTTTGTACGTGTAGCTTTTACAAAGGTAAATGCAATTTCAGGTGAATCAGAGGAAGAAAGCGTTAGCCAATTCTTCCACATTCTCGGATCTGTGGATCAGCAACGAGGATGTTGCGAAGTAGCGGATGGAAAATATGAAATCACATTGTATACGTCGTGTTGTAATGTTACAAAAGGTATTTATTATTACAATACTTATGAAAACCATCAGATCAGTGCAGTAGATATGCATGTAGAAAATCTGGATAGTGATAAAATGATTTGTTATCCAGTAATTCAAGGAGAACGAATCAACTATCAAAATAAATAATGTTTTGAAATCAGGGATGAGGTAGAAAGGAAAGTTTCATGACAAAAGATGAAGTAAAAAAACTCAGGATGGCTAGTCCGGAATCACTACAGTTTTTAAATAATGCTACAAAATTTTATAATTTAATGATGATGTATCGTTGTGCTATTCGGGAGATACAAACTAAACTTGAGGTTTTGGATGATGAATTTTCAGTTGAGAACAATCGAAATCCTATTTCTTTTATAAAAACAAGAATTAAGCAGCCCAATAGTATTTACGATAAACTGCAGAAGATGGGATATGAATTTACAACAGAAAATATACAGACATATCTCAATGATGTAGCAGGCGTTCGAATAGTTTGTGCGTTTATTGACGATATTTATATGATATCAGATTTGATTACCCAACAGGATGATATTAAAGTTATTGAAATAAAAGATTATATAAAAAATCCAAAATCGAATGGTTATCGAAGCTATCATATGATTGTTGAAATACCAGTATTTTTTGCTAAGGGTAAAACACCTATGCGTGTAGAATTACAGATTCGAACCAATGGTATGGATTTCTGGGCAACATTGGAACATCAACTTCGCTATAAAAAAGGAATTGAAGAAATGCCTGGCTATGATGAGATAAGTGAAGAATTACTTCATTCTGCAAGAGCTATCATTGAAGCAGATAATGAAATGCAGAGAATAAAAGACAAAATTGGTATGTTCCACGAAATTTAGGGAGAAAACTGAGCAAATAGGAAGGTGGAATATATATGAAACAAGATACTTTAGAGGGCAAAGCAAAAACAAAAAATGGAGTAAAACGGCTGTGTTTTTCCATAATCTGCATTCTTCTAGAAGTGATTTTTATTATTACTATCGTAACACGCTTGAATGAATATGCAGAAATCATAAATTTATTTACAAGGATTTTGAGTGGGATCTTGGTTTTGGGATTGTACGCATCAAATAAGACATCCTCTATGAAAATGCCTTGGGTCATCTTAATTCTAATTTTCCCAATTATGGGTGTAGGCCTGTATTTGTTGATTGGTTTGAATGGTGGCACACATAAAATGCGTGAGCGATATGCAGAAATTGATAGCAAATTGTTACCAATGCTTCCGGACAGTCAGGAGTGTTTGAGCAAAATAAAAGAAACAATTCCGAAAGCAGGAAATATAGCAAGTTACATACAAAGAAATTCGCAGTATCCAATCTATCAGAATACGGATATTGTGTATTTTGATGAAGCAGTGAAAGGATTAGAGGCACAGCTTAAGGATTTGGAGAAAGCACAGAAGTTTATCTTTATGGAATATCATGCGATAGAAGACGCTGAAGCATGGCATAAGATTCAAGATGTTCTGGAAGAGCGAGTAAAAGCAGGTGTGGAAGTTAGAGTATTCTACGATGATATGGGTTCTATAGGCTTTATTAACACAGATTTTGTGAAAAAGATGGAGGCAATAGGAATTCATTGCCGTGTATTCAATCCGTTTATGCCAGGTTTAAATCTGTTTTTGAACAATCGTGATCATAGAAAAATAACAGTTATTGATGGAAAAGTCGGATTTACAGGTGGATATAATCTAGCAAACGAATATTTTAATTACACACACCCGTATGGACAGTGGAAAGATACAGGTATTCGTTTAGAAGGAGATGCTGTTCAGTCGCTTACGGTGACATTTTTGGAAATGTGGAATGCAGTAAGTGATAAGGCTGCTAATGATTCTGATTTTAGTAAATACCTTTTCCACTATGATTATGCGGCACAGCAAACTGGGTTTGTTCAACCTTATGCAGACAGCCCTATGGATAATGAGCAAGTAGGAGAAGAAGTTTATATCAGTATGATAAATAAAGCTGAAAAATATTGTTGGTTTATGACTCCATATCTAATCATAACAGATGAAATGACGCATGCGTTATGTCTGGCTGCTAAGCGAGGGGTAGACGTAAGAATTATCACACCTGGTATCCCTGATAAAAAATTCATTTATAATATAACTCGTTCTTTTTATCATGGATTAGTTAAACATGGTGTTCGTGTTTATGAGTGGACTCCTGGTTTCTGTCATGCAAAAATGAGTGTGGCAGATGACTGTATGGCAACTTGTGGAACAATTAATCTGGATTATCGAAGTTTATATCACCATTTTGAAAACGGCTGTTTTATGGCAGATTGTCAGGCAGTTGTGGAAATAAAAAATGATCTGATAAGAACGATGGGAGAATGTCGTGATGTGACAGACCAATATCAAACCGGACGAAGTGCATATTTGCGACTGGGACAATTATTTATGAGATTATTTGCTGGATTGCTATAAGAATCTGATGAAACGACCTTTCAAAAAACAGTTGATTTAGAAGTTAACTGTTTTTGAAAGGCCGTTTTTGCTATATCTAACAGTCTGTTGTACAAAGAAGATTTTGCATGGATAGTGATTAATACAACGGAGTAAGAAAAGCTCCTTCATATATTAGAATAAAAATATGACTGTTTCTTTAAAAAGAAGCCTGTCATATTTTTTTATGAAAAATAAATTTTGTTGAGGTTAAATTGAGATTGACTTTGTATTGTATAAGTATGAAATAAAAAGGAATCAGGTGATGTACAATGAAAAAGCATAAAATATGTAAAATTCTTCTTGTTATACTGGCAATTTTTTTATGTGTGGCTTTTTATGAATTGCTCGGAATCTGCGTTGCATATAAAAAGCAGCCGGAAGTGTCCAATATAACCAAAAAAGAAACAAAAAATGGGTCATGGAACGAATGCAGTGAAAATACAGAACGGGCAGTAATCATAGAAAAGAATCCAGAAGCGCTTTTACAAAGAGTGCGTTTGATCAAGAATGCAAAAAAGGAAATTATTCTTTCTACTTTTGCATTTCAATCCGATGAAAGTGGAAAATTGATTTTAGGAGCACTGCATGATGCGGCAGACAGAGGTGTACATATTCGTCTGTTAGTAGATGGAATGGAGAGCTGGATTGATATGGAAGGAAATCCGTATTTCTATGGATTATCTTCTCATGAGAATGTTGAAATTAAACTATATAATAAGGCCAATCCGTTGAAACCATGGAAGATGATGGGTAGAATGCATGATAAATATTTGATTGCAGATGGAAAGAGATATATTCTTGGGGGAAGAAATACATACAATTATTTCCTGGGTGATTTTCCGGGACATAAGAACTATGACAGAGACGTGTTAGTGGTTTGCGATGAACCTGAGAAAGAAAATTCAGTTAACCAGTTGTTAGAGTATTTTGAAACGATATGGGAACAAGAAGACAGTGGTTATTTTCATGACAATAAAAAACTGGCAAATAGAAAATCTGTAAAGAACGCAGTTTTAGAGCTGCAGAACGGCTATCAGAAATATTTTGAAGAGAATAAGGAAAGAATCTGCGATACCGATTACACGGACGAAACTTTTGAGACAGAAAAGATTGCATTAGTGTCAAATCCTATTCACACAGGTTCCAAAGAACCAGTAGTGTGGTATCAGTTGGGAGAATTGATGAAAAATGCAAAAAATCGTGTGAAGATCCACACGCCATATATTATCTGTAATGATATGATGTATAATACATGGGAGGAGATTGCAGAGAACGTTTCAGATTTTTCTATCATGACAAATTCAGTTGCGAATAATGGGAATCCATTTGGGGCTGCCGATTATGCGAAAAACAGAAATAGAATCTTAAGTACAGGAATTAATATCTGGGAATATGAAGGCGGTTATTCATACCACGGAAAAAGTATTCTCATTGACGATGATCTGTCTGTAATCGGTTCCTTTAATATGGACATGAGAAGTGCATATCTGGATACGGAACTGATGCTTGTAATTCGCAGTAAAGATATTAATAAACAGTTGGAAGAAGGCATGATGGAATATGAAAAAGTGTCCCGCCAGATATTAGAAGGCGGAACTTATAATGATCCATATCATGTAGAGCCAATCGAATTAACAAAGAAACGTCAGAGAAAAATATTTTTGGTACAGCATCTGCTTGGATGGGCAAGGTATCTGTTTTAATAAGGAGGAAGGAAAACGTGTTTCAAATATTGATTGTAGAAGATGATAAAGAATTAAGCCAGCTATTCCAAAAAGTGCTTGAGAAGAATGGATATCAAGTCAAAAGTGCATCGGATGGAGCACAGGCATTAGAAGTATTGGATAAGGAATATATTGATCTGATCATTTCTGATATTATGATGCCGGTTATGGATGGTTATGAACTGGTGTCGGAACTCCGTTCAGCAGGATATCAGATACCGGTACTTATGATCACTGCGAAAGGTTCCTTTGATGATATGCGCCAGGGATTTCTTTCGGGAAGTGACGATTATATGGTAAAACCGGTAAATGTGAATGAAATGGTTTTAAGAGTCGGAGCACTGCTTCGCCGTGCACAGATACTGAATGAACACAAAATTGTGATCGGTTCAACAGAGTTTGATTATGATGCAATGACGGTTACAACTGATAAGGAAAGTCTTGTTTTGCCTAAAAAAGAATTCCTGCTTTTATATAAGCTTGCAGCTTCGCCAGGCAGAACATTTACAAAACAACAGTTGATGGATGAAGTATGGGGATACGAGACGGAGGCAGACCCACATACGATAGAGGTACATATAGGAAGGATCAGGGAGCGTTTTAAAGATAACCCTGATTTTGAAATCGTAACAATGCGTGGAATTGGATACAAGGTGGTGAAAAAATAATGGAACAAAAGAAAGAAAAAGGATTGCGGATCCGATCCTGTCTGACTGGTGCAATCTGGTTGGCACTCGTATTTTCAACAGTCATATCTGCGTTATTATTTGCTTTTTTGAATCATTTTTTTAATCTGCCGGGCAGCATACCTGTGCTTGGCTGGCTTTTGATTTTCAATACATTGATTGCAGGGCTGATCACTTCCTTTATTAATGCAAAGTTACTGGAACCAATTACCAGACTTAGTAAAGCAATGAAGGAAGTTTCTCAGGGAGATTTTGAACAGCATTTGGAAACGAACAGCCGTATAGCAGAAGTTGGAGAATCTTATCAAAGTTTTAACGTTATGACAAAAGAACTTCGTGCAACAGAGGTGCTGCAGATGGATTTTGTATCTAATGTTTCTCATGAGTTTAAGACCCCGATTAATGCCATTGAAGGATATACAATGCTGCTTCAGGGAGAAGAACTGTCTCCGGATCAAGAGGAATATGTAGAAAAAATCTTATTTAACACCCAAAGACTTTCCGGATTGGTTGGTAATATTTTGCTGTTATCCAAGTTAGAGAATCAGAATATACCAATGAAAAAAACAGAATATCGTCTGGATGAACAGATCCGCCAGGCATTTCTTTCATTGGAAACAAAATGGACAGAAAAAGAAATTGGTTTTCAGGTAGAATTGGAGGAAGTTAAATATACTGGGAATGAAGGACTTTTTATGCATATCTGGATAAATCTTTTGGATAATGCGATTAAATTCAGCCCTTCAAAGGGGACAATTACGATGTTTCTGAAACAAGAACAGGATTCTGTTAAGTTCATTCTGGAAGATGAAGGACCAGGAATAGAGGATGATGTAAAATCCAGAATATTTGACAAGTTCTATCAGGTAGATGGATCTCATAAAGCAGAAGGAAATGGCCTAGGTCTTGCACTTGTAAAACGGATTGTAGATAGTGCCGGAGGAACAATCAAAGCAGAAAACCGTGAATATGGTGGATGCAGATTTGTTATAGAGCTGCCAAAGCAGAAAGATGAGATTATATAGTTTTAAGATAAATTAGAAGATGGGAGGATTTATATGACATTTTATCAGGAGTTGCAGTTAAATCAGGCAGGTTCTAAAAAACTGTTGAAAAAGAGTGAAACACTAAAAGAAAAATTATATCATATGTGGGTATATCTGGTGAAGATAGCTGTTACAATGGCATTTTGTTTTTTCTTTGTTAGTATTTTCAGCATCCTATTTGGAAATGAGAACAGCATTGTAGGTGTAGTAGTCTTATTATGTCTCATGGTGTTTAGAAATGCGGATCTGGGGATCCACACCGGACAATCTACGATGCTTTTGGCTTTGTTCTTTGTAATTATGACTGTATGTCCGCATTTAGCAAATCAGTTTTCACCGGTATTGGGAATGCTGTTAAATATTGCGGCACTGGCTGTGTTGATTCTGTTCGGATGCCATAATCCATTCATGTTTAATCAATCTACATTGGTTCTTGGGTATCTGCTGCTATATGGTTATGATGTTACGGGAAAAAGCTATCAGATGCGATTAGTCGGAATGGCTTTAGGTGCAGCACTTACCTGCTTCGTATTTTATCGAAATCATAAAAACAGAACTTATAAAAGAAATCTGAAAGATCTGATACAAGAATTTGATATCACTTCTTCCAGAACAAAATGGCAGATATGTCAGATTTTATGCGTACCGATTGTCCTTTGCATTGCAGAACTTTGTAATATGCCACGTGCAATGTGGGCTGGTATTGCGGCCATGTCCGCGATTTTGCCGTTTATGGAAGATATGCGCTACAGAGTCCGTAAAAGGATTGTCGGAAATATTGCAGGTGTTATATGTTTTACAGTATTATATTTTCTGCTTCCTTCGTCAATCTATGCATATATAGGAATTCTTGGTGGAATCGGTGTAGGATTTTCAGCACAATATGGCTGGCAGGCAGTATTTAACACATTTGGTGCTTTAGCCATTGCTGCAGAGACTTATGGACTACAAGGAGCGGTTAGTCTTAGAGTGATTCAAAATGTTTTTGGTGTTGTGTTTGCTTTAGCATTTTGTGTTATATTTTATTGGTTTATGTCTAAAAAAAAGGAAAGTGAGATGACCGTACATGCAGAGTGAAGTGAATCAGGAAGAAAATTTGAATAGAATTATTACGGTTCCTAATCTTCTTTCTTTTTTTCGGCTTTGTCTGATTCCGGTAATTATATGGAGTTATTGTGTAAAGAAAAATCCTCTGTTAGCTGGTGAAATCTTATTGCTGTCTGGTCTTACGGATCTTGCTGATGGATATATCGCAAGAAGATTCCATAGGATTAGTAATTTAGGAAAAATACTTGATCCGGTGGCTGATAAGCTGACACAGGCAGCGATGTTAATCTGTCTGTTTACTCGTTTTCCGCATGTGCTTCTTTTAATCGTAATAATGGCAGGTAAGGAGCTGTATATGGTAGTCAGTGGATGTCTTGTGATACGAAAGACAGGAAAAGTACATGGTGCAGACTGGCATGGAAAGATAGTAACCTTTTTATTATATGGAACTGCAGCGGTGCATATTATATGGTTCCACATTACACCGATGGTATCAGATCTGTTGATTGGTTTGTGCGCTATAATGATGGTCATATCGGTCGCTCTGTATATTATCCAGAATACCAGGACTCTTAAGGAAGAGACTGTATAAGCAATTTTATATTGCAATGACTAGAAAAATATTTAGGAGAAGATAGATATAAACAGTAAGTCAAACACACAAACTATGGAGTCTTTAGTCGGTTTAATAAAATTTTAGATAGAAAATAAATCATTATAAAAAGATCCTGTTCATACTATGATATATAGAACAGGATCTTTATTTACTTTATTTCGCCAGGAAATTGCTCTGAATCTCCATCGGCATATGATAAGCCTGGCCTCGTTTTGTCAGGCTGTATAATTTAAAGCTCATTAGTTCCGGAGTCGCATTCAATGAACTGCAGAGTCCGAAATAATCCAGGTCCTCGTTCTGAACCATTAGCCTTTTAAAATTAGCCAACTACTTTTCCAAAGGTTTTTAATGTGGATCCAGAAGTGACTTGGATAGGGGCATATTTTTTATTTAGAGAAATAAGCTGAATACCGGAATCGGATTGATGGTATTTCTTTACATAAGCATCACCATCAAGGAAGAAGACACCGATTTCTCCTTCTTCAAGTGTTTCTTGTTTATGAATCCAGATGATCTGTCCATCCAGATAGAGAGGCTCCATGCTGTCACCACATACCCGGACACCGAAGTCAGCACTGGAAGATACTTCATCACCAACTTCAATTTCAGAGAAACGGTCGGAATCAAGGAATTGTCCTGTTCCAGCTGAAACTGGGAGATCATACAGACTGAGAGTTCTTCGTGGAAATTGGTAAATGATTGGTTCTTCTCGAACGTATTCCCCACTTTTCATTAATAGGTTCATGTAGTCAAGAACTTTGGCTTGTCCTTCGTCATTTAATTTGGAGAAAAGTTTCTCATCCGTTCCAATCTGGAATGTTCTGTTTATATCGGAAATCTCAAGAATCTCACAGAGGGCAAAAAACTGTAAAACATTTGGCAGGTTTACATTTTTTTCCCATTTACTGATAGAATGTGCTCTTACATCTAATCCTCTTTCACACAGAAGAGCTGCCAGTTGTGGTTGAGACAGTCTGCGTTCTTTTCTTTTATTAGCGATAATGGATCCAAAATCTTTCTTTATCATCATACACCTCCATATGCAGGTATTTATTCCCTATATATACTATAACCCATAACAGATAAAAAATCAACAATAATAGCGTTAAAATCTATAAAAACGACATATCTGCTACTTTACAAAGATTTAAAAGCGATATATAATGACTATATAGAAAAAGAACACACGTTCTAAAAAGGAAAGGTGAAAATGTGGAAAGAGCGATATTGCACAGTGATGCCAACTGTTTTTATGCTAGTGTGGAAATGCTTTATCATCCAGAATATGCTGGTAAGCCATTAGCTGTAGGAGGAGATCCTGAAGCGAGGCATGGAATTGTATTGACGGCGAATTATATTGCGAAGAGAAGCGGGGTTAAGACGGGCATGGCATTGTGGCAGGCAAAACAGGTATGCCCAGATCTGATATTTGTACCACCCAGAATGGATTTGTACTTGAAGTTTTCATTTATGCTCCGTGAAATCTATTCAGAGTATACGAATCAGATTGAACCATATGGCTGCGACGAAGCGTGGCTTGATGTTACTGGAAGTTCTTCACTGAAAGGTAACGGAAGAATGATTGCGGAAGAGATAAGCAGACGAGTAAAAAAAGAATTGGGAATTACTGTAAGCATTGGAATCTCATGGAATAAAATTTTTGCTAAGCTAGGAAGCGATTATAAGAAACCGGATGCAATAACCGAATTTAATAAAGCGAATTATCAGGATTTGATTTGGAAACTCCCAGTGTCAGATCTTCTATATGTGGGAAGATCAACGAATAGAACTTTACAGAAATATGGTATTCGCACAATCGGAGAACTGGCAAGAACAGATCCAAGTTTTCTGGAATGGCAGCTTGGGAAAATGGGACTTGTCATTTATTCATTTGCGAATGGCTGGGATGATTCGCCAGTTTCAGCAGAAGGATATCAGGCACCGATAAAGTCTATTGGCAACAGTACAACGGCACCCAGAGATCTGGAAAATGATCAGGATGTACAGATTATTCTGATGGCATTGGCAGAAAGTGTCGCAGCCAGACTGCGGAAACATGGTTTTAAATGTAATGTAGTGTCAATTTCGATTCGTGATAATGGATTATTTCATTTCTCCAGGCAGAGAAAGCTGCAGGAGCCGACAGACATTACAGATGAGATAATGAGTGCAGCATACCAGCTTTTTAGAGAGAATTATCATTGGCCTTGCCCGATCAGAAGTCTTGGAATCCGTGCAGATGATCTGGTTATGGGACAGGTTCCGGTGCAGTTAGATTTATTTATGAATGAGCAGCGCCGGGAAAAACAGGAGAAGTTAGACAGGGCAGTAGATGATATCAGGCGACGGTTTGGATATCACAGTGTCCAGAGAGCATTTATGCATCAGGATAAAATATTATCCAGCCTGGATGCACAGGGATCCCACACCGTTCATCCAGTTGGATATTTCAATGGGAGGTAAGTGCTTTGAATGATAACAAAGTTTATGTAGAAGTCATTGTAAAATTCAGCACAGAAGGCGCAATGATGCCAATAGAATTTATTTGGGAAGATGGAACTAAATATTTAATTGATAAAGTAAAATCGAAAGAACGTTGTGCCAGCCGGAAAGCGGGTGGTACAGGAATTATGTATACTGTAATGGTAGATGGTAAGGAATGCCATTTATATTATGAATTTGATAAGTGGTTTATGGAGCGCAAGAGTGCGTAAAGATTTAGGAAAGAAAACGGGATCTGCAGAAGAGCTGACCTTTCCCTTTTGCTCTTTTCAGATTGACATATAAGGGCATTACATCTATGTCCATGAAACAATATACCCACTATATTGTCCATGCAGATGTGGCTCTGCTCAAGAATAATTCTTATTGAGCTTCCGTCAAAATCACAGGGATGGGAGTGTAGAACGTCAGAGAGAGACGATTCAATACGAAAAAAGGAGATTTTGATAATGACAGAGAGAGATTATGCGATTAGATCGTTTAAAGAAATTACGCTAAATGCAGCACGACATACAGAAGAGAGAATGGATCTGTACTATGAAAAGATGAAAGCACTGATGAACAATTATCAGGATTTGATTTTGGAAAATCAGATGGTTCTGGATGAATTAGAGCAGGAGTGTCAGGAAAAGATCAATGAGAATATGGCCTATGCTCTTCAGTATATGGATGCTTACGATTACCGCATGAATTTAGGAAAACTGAAAAAAGAAGTAAATAATATCATTCTAATCTATGGACTTTGTGATATGGTCAATCGGGCAATGACATTGGTAAAATATTTCACCCCGAATGTTGGAAGCGAATATTATGATGTGCTTTATGGCTGCTTCTGCAGGCACAGAAAAATGACGGACATGGAAATTATGCTTGAACTGGGGATGAGCCGGGCAAGTTTTTATCGGAAGAAAAAAGCAGCTCTTCGGTATATGGGATATTATTTTTTTGAAATCGTAGTGCCACAGTCTGCAAACAAACGATATAAGCCATCTTTTCCAGAAACGGAAGAGTAGATTTGAAAGAGCCTGATGGAATCTCCCCTTTCCATCAGGCTTATATATAATGGAATACTCCCCTATTCCTCTTATTATTCTGCAGATTCTTCAGCTGCAGCTTCTTTCTTTTTTCTGGATTTGCCAGAAATCATTTTATGACCTGAGTAAATGGCCATAGCCATGCAGATCAGTGAACTGAATGCAAAATATTTATGTGCTGATTTCATATCCTTATAGCCGGTGTAGCAAGTTCCGATCATGGAAACCAGCGCACCGATGGACCAGTATTTATGTGATTTCATTTGAACCTCCTGAGCTTTTTTATATCATACATCTTTTTAAGAAATATGCAAACTGGAATTTTCAAATTAGTCTTTGCAAATAACCTTTGAACCTTCACCGTCAATTACAATTCCCTGACGGTTGTTAATTGGGCATAGATTCAAATCCGAAAACTCAGTCATTATTTTCTTGGTAACTTTCTTAAATGGTGATGTAAGATAATGCGGAAGAACATAGAAATCAATCAAATCAAGCCCTGCATCATCTTCTTGTGAGTAGTCCTCCGGCTTTTTATCCATTTGCTGGATATATTGGATGCTTGGAGCGCATATAATTGCGCCTGCCGACTCGCCGATCATCAATTTTCCATTTGCCAATTCCTTTTTCAGCAGCCCATCAGTTCCCGTTTTACGGAGCCGGTCTATAAGAAAAAAAGAATTTCCGCCGGTAAAATATATCACATCTACATCTTCAAAAACAGACTGTATCGTTGAATAAGCCTCCGTTGAAATATCAATTTCAGTTACGATTGCTCCCAACTTTTTGAATAATTTTCGAGCTGAGCCGACATAACCGGTGTAGCCTTCACGCAGCGAAGCTGTTGGAATAAATGCGACTTTCTTATTTTCAATTTCTTCCTTTATCAGACTTCCTACACTTGAAAAATGCGAACATAAAAATAGTTTCATCAATATTCTCCTTTATAAATTCCGATTGAGATTTCACCTGTTTTAAGAAATTTAATAACTGTTATATTTTATTATTAAATTCTTCGCACCCCCTTGAAAACACTGGATTTGTCGCAGGTGAGCTTTCCCTTATTATTTCCCTTGTGTTATATCGTCCCATCAGTGTTTATGCACTCTGATAAGGGCAAATACAAGGGCAAGAAAAATCTATAAGACAGTATAACACAAAATAAAAGTGACATGGTGAACTGATTGAAATGCTTCTTAATTTTTGCTACTACTGATTGATTAAATGATAAGGAGATGGGATACGATGAGAACAATATTTGCAGAATACAATCCACAGTGCAACAGCATTGATGTATATACTAATACGGGCTATATACTCCGTATTGATTGTTGGGAAGCAGAAAAAAATTTAAGAACCACACCTGGATCTGATTGTGCTTTGACATCGCTTGCAATCGATGAGCCATTAGAATATGCAAGGTTATATCTTGATGGGAATTTACAGATGTGGGTAGATGCTGAAGATTCATTAGAGTTATGATTATTCCAATCAAAATCTACTAGAATTTATTAAAAATTAGCTTCATAATTTTAAAAGGACAGCCCTATTGCTATGAGGCTGTCCTTAAAAATACAATAGATAAACCTAGATTATTCTTGCTACTATCTGATTGTTAAATTTTCTGTATTCCATATTGCAAATCTCCCTTTTCGCAATATTTTATTAGTATGAATGCCAGAATCGCTGAAAAAACACGTGCCAATACCGTACTCCACCATATCATAATCTGTCCACCAAATAAAGGTGGTAAAACAAGCATAAATATCAGCATCAATACTGGTTCAATGAATGTAAGAATGTATGACAATCCACTTTTTTCAGTAGCATAAAATCCAGCTGTCGCTATTCTGGTAATCGCAACAAATGGTAATGACACTAAAAATATAGGTACAATTTTAGAAATCTCAATACTTACTTCATAAGAAGCTCCGAAAACCCCTCCAATATTTGCTCTGTTTACATACATGATAATTCCACCACAAACAGCAAGAATTATTGCAAAAATGTATGCCATTCTCTGAACTCCTCTCAGGCTTTCTTGATCCTTCTCACCATAAAAACGGCTCATTAAAGGTTGACTTCCATCACCTACGCCCTGCAATATGAGATATATGATACAGATAATATAGGATACACATGCATAAGTTGCAATAGCTTTTTCTCCCCCATAAGAAGCGGAGAATCGGTTTATAAACACCAATGAAATATTAGGAGTCAATGCTAGCCCAAATGGTGCAAGACCTACTCTGAATATAGCGCCACACATTTCTTTTACATTTTTTAAGGATACATACACATAAAACTTTTTATTATATAATGCGTATATGATTGCAATTGCTGCAGTCACACCCTGTCCGGCTATTGTAGCTGTGGCTGCACCTTTCATGCCCATTTCATATATCCATACAAAGATAAAATCCAGAACAATATTGGTTATGAATCCACCAACCATCGCAAACATTGACCAGAAAGAGTTTCCATAATTTCTAATGAATGGCATCATTCCAGTTCCAAGAATCTGCAATATTGCTCCAAGTGCTATAATTTTGATATAATCTGTCGCATTTGTTAATATAATTCCATCTGCTCCAAGCAATCCTAAAATTTTAGACGAAAAGGAGTAAATAATTATGGTACTGATAACACTTACTATTACAAGAAGCCACCAGCTTGTAGCAATAAATTCTTCTGCCCGTTTTCCTTTCTTTTCTGCTGCATTAATTGAGTAATAAACAGCTCCTCCCATACCAATTCCTGTTCCAAGAGCCTGAATCAAAGCCTCAATCGGATATGCAATATTAATAGCCGAAAGTCCAGCATCTCCTATGGTATTGCCTACAAAATATCCATCCACTATCGCATATATTCCTGATAATGCAAATGCTATAATAGATGGAATAACATATTTAAAAAATAATGATTTATGATTCATTTTTCTTACAATCTCCTTCCTTGAAAAGTCTGATAAACAGCTCTGTATTATCATTAAGACTTTCTATATTCTCTAATCCCATTTTTTCGATTACATATATTTCTTTTGAGTGCAGTTTTTCTATGATATCTTTCGTATATTCCATTCCTGATTCTGTGAGGCATATCAGCTTATTTCTCTTG
Organism: Blautia intestinihominis; assembly: GCF_040096655.1. Classification (NCBI taxonomy): domain Bacteria; kingdom Bacillati; phylum Bacillota; class Clostridia; order Lachnospirales; family Lachnospiraceae; genus Blautia; species Blautia intestinihominis. The sequence goes on from NZ_JBBMEI010000027.1 coordinate 45,735, forward strand.
TCTGAATCATCAGATACCATATTGATGTATCCTTTTTTCTGAAAATCTTTTAGTATCGTATTTACCGTTTGCTTAGGTATATTCCATTTTTCACTTATCATTTTCTGCGTGCATCTTCCATTACTTTCATAAAATGAATACAAAGCAAAAACTCCATTTGAAGACAGTCCCTGATCCTTTGACCATTCCTCATACATTGCTGTACATTCTTTCCATAAAGCATAATATCGTTGCAACTGTATTATCATATTATTATCTTTTCTCATCTTTTTTCTCCTTAAATTAGTACGAATCCGGACTTTTATAGTATAGTCCGAGTTCGTACTAATTGTCAAGATTTATTTATATACTTTTTCTTTATATAAACAATCAATAGTCCCTTACTAAGGACAGGAAGATTATGAAATTTCCCTATCCTCTTTTAATAATATCCTCGTTCTTCCATCCAGTCTTTCACATAACATCTGATTCCAATATAAATAATATGCGACAGTAATAGCAATACAATAAGATTTATCGGATTAGCGTTTTTAATCCATTCTCCAAAGTAAATTACAACAGCTGTACTCGTTATCGCTACCACGATACTGATGATATCCCAACAATATTTCCGGTAGATTTTTCCTACCTGATAACCAATCCCGATTATCAGCCACCCGGTTATTACGAATAAAATTGCCATGACAGTACCGGCAATCAGCCAGTACACAATCCCGGAAAGAATACTGTTAGGTATTCCACTGCTTAACTGTCCGAAAGAGTCTGCACCTGTCACAAACTCCCGAAATAAACTTCCCATTCCTTTTCCTAACGCACCGAAAAAGACGATACAGTCGTTAAGGAAAACCGGCGAAAGAATCGCAGTAAACAGTGTTGTTGTTATGCTGTACCATGCCAGTAGAAACAAGATACTTTCATAACCAATCGTCATATTTTTATATTTCTTTTCTAACTGGCTTTTACGGCTATCGCATTTTTCTTTTGCTTTCCGGTAAGCAGTACGGTCACATTTTTCACATTTCTCATAAGGCACTTTTTTCTCAACAGCTACCTCTACCGTCTTTTGGTGTGTCTGTGCATAAAGTTTTTCCTGCTCTGCTTTTTCATACTTAAATTTCCATGCCACGGCTTCTGCGTCGGCTCTTTTCCTGCTGTCTGTCTCGCTGGTCAATCGTTCCTCTGTTTGCCTTAATCTTGTCCGCAATGCTTCGATATTCTCGGCTCTGTTTTCGCTGTTCAATTTCTCGTTCAAGGTCAGCGATTCGCTTAGCTGCCTGTTTAGTTCCTGGATTGTCTGGTCTTTCTGATCCAGTTCGTCCTGCATCTGTTCGGTCATCAGCAGAAGTTCTTCCACCTGCCCGACGTTCTCTAAGTTTCTGCATTCGCTCATCGATCTCCCTCGCTTTCTCTATCTGCTGTTTAAGGTCAGCAATTCGCTGTTCTGTTTCTGCAATAAGCTGTTCTCGTTGTTCAGCTTCTGCGTTAATTCCTGCCATTGCTGATTCTCGTTTTCCAACTGTTCGATTCTGGTTTTCTGTTGCTCGATCTGTGAGAGCAGTTCTTCTGTATCTGGCAAAAGATTTAGCAGCCTGGATAATTCGCTGTTTAAGCTTTTTAAACTCTGGTTCTGCTCCTGAAAAGACAGGAGCTGCCTGTCCCGTTCCTGCAATTCCTGTACCATCTCTGCCATAAGATTCTGCTGTTCCTCGATCTGGTTTATCATTGTCTCCATCATGGGAATGACTTCCCGGCTTTCTTCTAATGTCACGCAATCGCTCCTTCCATTGTGTTAATGCACTGGATACTTTTCCAAAAGAAATCTGTATTTTATCCAGCAGTGCATTTTGTCTTTTTATGATCTGGTTTTCCTCTACTTTCCATGAAGTAGAGGATGTCTGTCCGTTTTGAAATTTCTCGTCAATTTTTCTGGCATCTGCGCCCTCATGGATCGTCGGTATCTCTAATTTTCCCTGCCTTGCATAAGAACGATGGTCAATGTGATTTTCCGTTTTCAAATGTGCATTACAGACGTTTGCCCATTCGCTCCGCCATAGCTCACAATTTTTCGGATTGTTCCACCCGGTAGCATCGGTTAATACACGTTTCCACTGTTTGCGGTTCCTTGTCCCGACTTTCTGGACTCCATTTTCATCAAGTACGGGGATTCGGATTCCATGACGGTCAGGGTTCTTTTTATCCTGCCACCAGTCCGGATGGGATTCATCCACCACAATATTTCCATTTTCATCTCTGACAAACTCCCAATCCTTGATTTCTTTGTTCCCCCATGAGTGGTCTGGATTGAATGGTCGCATCGTCACAAGTAAATGCACATGGGGATTTCCATCTCCTTTATCGTGGATACTCCAGTCCGCACACATTCCCTTATCTACAAAGGTCTTTTGAATATATTCAGTTGTATAATCAATCTGTTCCTGTCGGCTCCATTCTTTCGGAAGCGAAAATTCAAATGACCTGCCGAGTTGTGCATCCGAGGTCTTCTCAATCTTCAAAACTTCATTCCATAAACGCTGTTTCTGAAAAGTAAGTTTAAATTTTCCCAGTGCAGCATCTTTGTTATCTGCTCTTTTATATCGGGCAGATTTCTGAAACCGTCTGATATTTTCAGCAGGTACGTTCAGCCATTCCTGTGGTGCATTTTCACACATCAACAGGCTGGTATAAACGACTTCTTTTTTGGCAGTGTAGTAGCTGATCCTGCCTGTTTCTTCATTTTTCATCACATCACCATTGAGATACGCAGATGCTGATATGATGGATTTCCCTTTGCTGCGTCCAACAATCTTTACTGTATAATGAAAAATCGCCATGCTCCGTTTCCCCCTTTCTGCCGTATCCGGCTTTGATTTCCGGCAGGTAACGTTTTCCCAAAAAGAAAATGGTATCTGCCGGAACGCCCTCTGCGTAAGAGTGCCCTGTGCATAACAGCCTGCATGGAATGCGCCCCTCTGGCGAAGAGTGCCTCCTGCGGCATGAGCAGGTCTGGCTGAAAGCCCCGCCGACGGAACGAGCCCGGCAAGCATAAGCGCAGACCGGTTGCCACCTGTGGCAAACTTATACGGACGACCTCTGGTTGTCCATAAGTGCGCCCTTCATGAAAAAGCAATGAAGGGAATGGAAAATCCACTCCCTCCGGCATTACACTTCCTCCGTATTCGCAACTGGCTCTTTCTGCATTGCCTTTGAGAAGAATTTCCCA